>JAPKBK010000166.1 GCA_028823435.1 Flavobacteriales bacterium | reverse complement strand
ATGTATTACATGGATGCAGATACCGTTGACGATAACTTCAGCTTCTTCCCTGGAACAAATGGCCTCGAGTACTGGAATCAGAGTTATGGCATCGATAGTTCTTTGACTATTGCATACGCTTATGACATCGATGAAAGTGGGGTGCTTGATCTTGAAGATGAAATCGCTGCGTATTTTGTCAACCTTGCAGGAATTCCAAGTATGGGGTCTAATGAGGCAGGTGATTTATTTGTAACCTACTCTGCAATTCGAGAGGATTACACGACAGGATCTCAGAACTACCGTCATTTATATCTCGTAAATTCAATGGACAATGGTGCAACTTGGAATACCGAAGATGCATGTGATTTAACGCCTGATCTTGATTTTGATGGGTATGAATCTGTCTTTGGCTCTTTGGCTCCAGATGTAGCGGACCACCTTGAAATTATTTACCAAAGAGACTTTGAACCTGGTCTTCATGTACGTGGCGACCTTGATCCCGTCGATTTAAATGACATTGTTCACCTTAGAGTTGCAGTTGCAGACTTGGGAGATTGTTCTGACATTGAATTTAATGACTGGGTAGGTGTTTCAGAACCATTTGAAGACGGAGAAGTTATGATATACCCTAACCCTGCTTCTTCATCTCTTGATATTGTTATTGATCGACCTGGCGCGCATTCCGTGAGAATCTTAGACTTTAACGGCCGCACGATTCGTCAATGGAACACAACCTCTATGGTAGAGAACGTAAATGTGTCCGATCTCTCTTCAGGTATTTATCTCGTGGAGATATCTCAAGGAGATGTAAATACAGTGGTACGTCTTGCAATTGACTAGCTTTATACAGACCTCTTTAACAATCGGTACTGCTGAGAGTTTAACGGGCGGAGCAATCGCGAAGGCGATTAGCTCCGTTCCTGGCTCCAGCAGATATTTCCGTGGTGCTATTGTGGCGTATGCAGAAGATGTGAAGGTGTCTGTATTGGGTGTGAGTGAACAAACAATCGCAGATAAAGGCGTCGTAAGTGAGGAAGTCGTTGCGCAAATGGCGCAAGGATGTAGAAAAGTATTGAATGTTGATTTTGCCATTGCCACATCAGGGATTGCGGGTCCTGATGGAGGGACTGTTGAAGTTCCAGTCGGAACTGTGTGCATTTCAGTAGCAGGGCCAGGCTTTTGCGAGTCATGGACAGTGTCTTTTAAAGGTGATAGAAAGACCATTGTGGAAGCCGTTGTTCGTAAGACTTTTGATTATATTGAAGAAACCGTGAAGAGACATGTGGTAAGTGTTGGTTGAATACGAAAAAAGTCGTTTCTTTGCAGTCCTAAATTTTTAGTCATGAGCCGTATTTGTCAGATATCAGGAAAGAAAGTGATGGTTGGAAACAACGTAAGTCACTCAAAAGCGAGGACGAAGCGTCGTTTTTATCCAAATCTTCAACGCAAACGTTTTTACATTGTAGAAGAGGATAGATGGGTAACGTTACGTGTATCCGTTGCTGCGATGCGTACGATTAATAAAATCGGTATCGTGAACGCGATGAATCGCGCCAAAGAAGCTGGTCTTCTTGTTGAGAAAGCATAGTATTGTTTTTCGGATATAAATTGATCGGGTTTATAATCCGGTCGATGATCCAATTCCCCCTCTACATTTAAGCATTACGCTTAAGTATAATGCATTAAAAAAGGTTCGCTGTTAAAGCGAACCTTTTTGTTGGGTCAATATTTTTACGGGGTCTGTCTAGTTTCCTCCCAAAATAAGCGGAAGACCATTTTCTCCAGATCCGATGACGACAACCTTCGCGTTGTTGCTTTCAGCGAGAATTGTAGTGGCCTCGATGCCTTTCCATTGGAGTAACTCATCTGAAATACTCTGAGAGACGATGTTCTGGAAATCACGGATACCCTCCGCTTCAATTCTCTTACGTTGCGCTTCTTTAGAGGCTTTCTCTATACGGAACTCATATTCTAACGACTCTTGTTCCTGTTGTAGTTTTCTTTCGATAGCTTGCTCTAAGGTGAGCGGGAGTTCGATGTTTCTAATCAGAACGTCATTCAGTTGGATGTAGTTGTTTGCGAGTTTTTCTTCCAAACGCGTTTCGATTTCCAATTGAATCTCTTCTCTTTTTGTTGTATTGAACTCTTCAGGGAGATATTGAGCGATTACCTCTCGGGCAACAGATCTCATTGCAGGCTGAATAACCTTTGACTCGTATCGACTTCCTCTCTCGATCTCTAAATAACCTAACTTATCGTAAGTCGGTTGATAGAAGACGGTCATATCCATCTTGATCTTAAGTAAGTTCGATGAAAGGACTTCAAGATTTTCAAAAAGCTCTTGTTGTCTTATTTCGTATTCGTATACTTTGTCCCATGGCGCTTTAATGTGGAACCCACTTGTCACAGCAGGCGCTTCAGCATCCACTCCGTTGCTGAACGTGTGAAAAACAAGACCCGCATGTCCTGAACTAATGGTATACGTTAATGAGCTCCATAGAAAGAGTATGGGTAGAATGATTAATGCAGAACCAATGATCAGTTTGATTCGTTTCTTTTCTGCTTCTTGTTGTGTTGACATGGTAAAATGTATTTATTTAAAATCTTAAAATGATTATTTAGTGCTAATATCAGTATCCTCCTTGGCGTCTTCTTACCACCCATTCAATAGACAGTGCTACAATCACGATCCACAAAATGAGATCAAACCGAATTAAGTCGAGACGTTCTGTAAATTCATGCAAGATGCTTCTCTTTTGAGTTTGACCCAAAACTATTTCACTCCATTTGCTATTATTAACGTTTAACGAACTTAAGGCTCCCAGATATACACCACCCGATTTTACGCTCAGTCTCTTTAGAAGTGCATGATTTGCAGGAAGTGAGCTCATCTCAGCCTTTAGTGTAGTAATGACAAAAGAACCGTTTTCCTCATAAATTTCGCCATCGAGTAGGCATGAAGAACGCCATGTGTATTCCCCTGGCGCGAGCCTGCCACAGTCTAAGCGGTATCTCTGTTCAGAAACGGAGAAATAATAATCGTATTCTTGATCGTTTTGATTTTTAATTGTAAGTGGGATATCTACTTCTGTTGTGGGCTTTAGTGATGCGTCATACGCCTGGGCAGAAAACCTGACGCGTTCGTCTTCATCGCGTTTTGATGGAGCCTCAACACGGAAGCGTCTGATATCGTCACGGCTCACCAGATATTGTATCGATCCGTTGATGAGTTCGTCAAAAACTTCAAAGTTCTCGTCACGCAGGAAATTCTCCATCCTCCATCTCCATATGCCATCGCCCACGATGATTCCGCTTCGTCTTCCTGCAGCGTCTTTATTGAAAGCCCAAAGTGGCCATTGTGTTTTCAGTGCGCCTAGTGTTTGGTATAACATCACCTCCAATGACCCTGAAGCCTTAACCTCACCAAAGATTGTGTTGACAGGTGCCCAAGTCATGAGATGAGATTCCAGCGATTCTGGTGTGGAGAAAAGCGAGAACCCAGGGTTAGGAATGCCTTCCACAGTCTCTAACAGATCCGAATCTTCAATAACGACCCCAGTACGTTCAATAGGCAGCTGTGATAAGTCTGATATAGCTCCCCCGATGAAGAATATAGGTTCGTCCGAAACGATGGCTTCAGAAATTGACGAAGGCACTGGAGAGAATCTGTTGGGGATGTTGTGGAGAATGAGAATATCATGCTGCGGCAGGTTGCCGTTGCTTGAATTTTCAAAGTCGAGTAACTCACGCGAAAAAATCACCTCAGCGGTTTGGTGTTTGTTTGAAGACACAGCATTTCTAACAGCAGCAACATCAGGGTGAGGAGCGTTTGCGACTATTAATACTTTGCGCTTGCTTTCGAGGACATCAATGAATGTCACCTTTGAGTTGTTTGCGATCAAGGCTTCATTTTGTCCGCCTTGTAACCTGCTGGTGACTTCTATTTTAAATGTTCCAGTTGCTGAAGCATCTAACTCAAAATGGATGTTTTCAGAATCTATTTCAGCGTTTACAGTCCAAATTCTTTCTTCCTTCAGAACGCCATTTATAAGGACAGATGTGATCACGGATTTCCCTCCAAACCCCCGTGCTTTTATTTTTGCTTCCAGTGGAAACGTGTTTCCGAGATACGCAACTTCGTTACATAGAACATCGGCAACTTGAACATCTCTAACAGCTGTTGTGTCTCCTGTGCCCACAAAAAAATGCGGCACTTCTAGTAACTGAGAGCCGAATTCAGGATCTCGTCCTCTGTTGCTTAATCCATCCGTTGTGAAAATAA
>JAPKBK010000165.1 GCA_028823435.1 Flavobacteriales bacterium | reverse complement strand
AACAGCTTGACAACAGCTTCTGGATCATAGGTGGAGATACCGTTTATTTCTCTTACAACGGAAAAACCCAAGTCTTGGGCAAGCAACTTCCGCCTCAAGACGCCAAGCAACTCTCTCAGGTCTTAAACAAGATTATTGACGGGTATAAAGTTTAGCCAAACACAGGTCTAATTCTTGAAAAGTGACGTGATTTCATGGGCATCATTGTGCCATGAAAAAACACAATATTTTACTTACAGGCATCATACTGACTCTTTCATGCCTGTCTCTTCAAGGTTGTTATTGCAATCCTTCGGACAGTATTCAAAGCTACAGTATCAATTTAACTCAACCCGACGGTTCTGTCCCTGCATCAGGATGGGCAATGGTTTATGAGAAACACTTAGATCCAAACACAAGCTATGCAACGCAACGCATCCCTATATCTGATACGATTACTTGGGGGGATTCCGGAGAAGGGTCTATTCGTTGGACGGACGTTCGAAAGACACGTAATCACGCAATCTCTATCGAATGCTTCTCCCCTGAAGAATTGACGTACGATGCCCTAAGATATGCGTGGCATACATTAGAAATAAACACGCCAGAAATAGACATTCGCTTTCCTCAAGTTCGGCCATTAGAAATGACCATTAGGTCGAGTGACCCTCTTCCATCAAATGTACAGGCATGGGCATTGTACATCTCACCACTTATACTCCCTCCTGAATTTATAGAAGGCAGCACCGCCACCACATCGCAGTTTCATGCTTGGACATTTGCGAATGACAATCCTTCACAAATGGAAACGTCCATTGAGTTTAGAGAACACGCCACCATGTATGTGCATTTGTTTCGCCTAGATGAAGGCCTTTGGCATAAAAACGGAACATTTACAGCAGCTCTCAATGAGAACACCGAAGCATTTTCATACTACACAACTCACACGATGTCATGCTGCGATTAACACTCACCTTTTTATTCGTCCTGACCTATCAATTCGCGATAGGACAAACTACTGCATTAGCTAAAGCGAGACAAGCGTTCCACAAACAACGAGAATTCAATACAAGCCTTGCACCCTCCATCACCGATATTTTAGATTCACTTTATTTAAGAAGAGAATTCTCAGCATTTTGTCCGATTGACGGATCTCCCGCTTTGGTACTTAGAAATGAGGGGAGCGCCGAAGCACTCTCCCCTCCGACCACACCACTCCACCCATGGGAACCCACCGGATGGACAGAGACAAACGAAACGGGAGGCTGGAAAGCGCTCTGCCCGGGGGACTCTGTCACCTTTAAATACACTCCCACAAGTGAGCGCGCAAATTGCGCACCAGAACCGGATTTGCCTCCTTGGTCTTCGCCCAATTCAAATGCGCCAAACATTTGGTGGATTGAAGCCGAAACGCCAATGGGTACAGTAGGCGGAAGTGTTTACCCAAGGCTGAGCGAAGATCAAATTTTTGACAAACCCATTGTTGTTATCGAAGGATTCGATTTCGGAACAGGTGGAAATCTTGAAGAACATCGACATGGAAATTTTGGTTGGAAATCTATATTTGCTTGTGACACCGAAAGTTTCCCTGGAACATATGGATATCCAATTCTCATGGACAGTCTATATGCACTCGGCTACGACATCGTATTTGTTGATTTTCAAAACGGCACACAATCTATAGAACAAAAATCAGGTCTTGTTCAAAAAACGATTGAATTATGCAACTCGTATAAAACAGGCAATAAATCATTGGTGTTAGTCGGCGCTAGTATGGGAGGCGTTGTCGCCAGACATGCGCTTTGCAGTATGGAGCAAAATTCTGAAGAACATTGCACACGGCTTTACGTAAGTATTGATTCGCCTCATCGAGGCGCAAATATCTCTCAAGGATTGTTTGGATTGGTATCTCTGCTTACAGGCGTATCATCCGAAGCCTATATTTTCAATGAAGGCTTGCACTCTCCTGCCGCTCAGCAGCTCGTAATCACATCACCAAATGGAGAAAGTGCGCATACCGAAGCGATGGCATTACTCGAAGATCTCGGAATGCCAAAAAACACCGTGAATATTAGCATTGCGAATAGCCACCCAAGTGTCTCTATTGATTTAGAAAATGGACCATTATTGAACTGGACGGATTATTGGTGGTGGCTTGGTAGTGCTCATTTATTGGCAAACCGATATCCAAATGGCAACGAGAACCTTGCGGTGTCTGCTTCATGTGCATTGCCAATAGATTTTATCCCTTTTAATGGCGTTGCGCTTTGGTATGAAGACGAACGGTATAGTTATTACCCTGAGACAGACCTTGACATTACACCCTCATCACTTGGGCACCATATGGGGCAGGTTGTCGGTGCCATCAATGATTCAGGTTTAATTTATATTGACAGTGAGGATTACCAATCAGATTGTGGCTTTGTCCCAACATCGAGCGCACTCAATTGTGATGTACTTTCCGAAGAATCACCTTCATTTGATTTTATCAGTTATGCGCCAGAGTGGGATTCTCCGCAAGAGCATGTCGCTATAAACCACCTACATAGAAAACTCATTCTTGACCACATTATCTTTGGAGACGTCACAGCCCCGGCAACAATTGGCAGTTCATTTCCTCAATCATTTTACGCGTATAATCATTTATCTCCGCTTACAAAATGGATCGGAAGTACAGAAATATATCAAGGAGGAATTCTTCAGTTGGGAGAAGCTGAAAACGGATTGTCGTCTCCTATATCGGTGAGAACGTTACCATGTAACACTGAAATAGATGTCTATACAGGAGCTGAGCTAAGAATTGGAACACCTCTCGGGTTTGCGCCTGCAAATATGATTCTTGAGAACGGATCACAACTGTCTGGACACGAGGGTGGAGAAATCATCATCTATATTGACAGTGAGCTCCATGTAAAGGCTGGGGCAAAGCTTGTGATAGATGGAACTGATTTAAGGATACAACAAGAGGGAAGACTTGTGATTGAAGATGGAGGTATTTTAGAATTACATCACAACGCTAACATTATACTTGAAGGAGGTGGATCCAAAATAGAATTAGCCGGAGATTTAATTGTGTTTCCCGAATCTCACTCTGAGATTACAACTACAGGCGAATCCCCATCGACAATTTTGATTTCTGGAATCAATTCAAACATAGATGTTTCAAATAATGGTGAGTTATCCATTCACGAAAACACCCAAATAGAACTTGAAGTGAGTGCGTCAATTCAAGTTTCAGGAGAGGGGAACTTCAAGACAAACAAAACAACGATTCATATGCCTTTTGGATCTTCTGTGAATCAATCATGCCACACCCACTTGTCGAATACATTTATATATGGATCTCTTAACTCTCATTGGAATGGAAGCAATCGTTTAATAATTGAACATTGTAAATGGCAAAAAAGCAAGTTAAATATTGATCACCTCACTCAGAATAACCAGAGCATGGGTTTAATATCTCATCACAATGAAATCATTGAAAGTGACTGGGAATTGATGAATACTGGATTTCAAATCATGACATGTGAATTCATCGGCGCTACTGTAACATCAACAAATCATGTGGGGCCAAGTCATTTTAGCAGAAATCGCATAGAAGGAGCATATGGATTGTCCGATGCCATGATACACATGACTGGAGGTGACCATTTAAATATGGAAGAAAACACTTTTACTGAAGGAGAAAAAGCGATTTTCTTTGAAAATGTAATTGCAACTCTCAATTGTAACAGTTTGTATGGTTGGGATACCGCTATAGAATTAAAAGGGAAAAATTATATATACATGACCCCTGATTTGGGTGGGGGATACAATCGGTTTTTAAGTAACAGAGTGCATATACACTTCATGTGTTCAACAGTTCCATATATAAATGAGGGTATGAATAGTTTTGGTTCATATGGCACTTATTGCGTCGAAGGAGAAATAAAATGGGGCTGTGATGACCCATGGATAATCACAGGGAACAATTGGTCAAATGCAAATAATGCGACAAACATGTACTCCTGTCAAGATGAATGCCAAGGAACACACATAGAAGTCACTGTTGTTTCACCTACGGACGGCGTGATGTCCTGCACAAGTACACCAATCACAAACGACGATGGAAAACAGCTAGAAACAGAAAATACGTTACATGATCTGTTTGGACGGAAGGTTGAAGGGAATAACACACATCAAGGCAACAAGATTGCCTCTGGTATTTATTTGGAATTAAAGGGAGATGGCAAGGTGGTTAAACATCTTCTTTTAGAGTGATGTAAGATGCGCTATTGCTACGGCATACCCATCTACACCCAATCCGGAAATAACGGCCTTACACGCACCCCCTACGATTGACATGTTT
>JAPKBK010000164.1 GCA_028823435.1 Flavobacteriales bacterium | reverse complement strand
CACAAATTGCAGATGTAGCCCTCAGTACGTCTATGACCACAATCAGTTCAAACCCTTCTTCATATTGGTGAAATTCACGTGGGGTATAGCAAGCTTCTATTCTGGGAAGTTCAGATTGCATTTATTTGTCTTTTTGTAGGAATGGAAATCTCACAACTTCTGCGTCGATATCTTTGTTCCGAATTCTCACTGAGAGTTTTTGGTGGGGCTTTGCGAACGCCTTGTCAATATAGGCCATTCCTATCCCGTAGCCTAAACTCGGGCTCATCGTTCCACTTGTAATGGTGCCTACAATTTGCCCTGATTCATGTACCACTTCGTATCCCTGTCGCGGGATTCCTCTCCCTAAAACCTTCAGCCCAATCATTTTTCTTGCAGGTCCTTCAGCTTTAATGTCCTCTAAACGTTTTCTATCGGTAAAATCCTTCGTGAATTTTGTAATCCAACCCAAACCTGCTTCTATCGGATTTGTCGTTTCATCGATATCGTTACCGTATAAACAAAACCCCATTTCCATTCTTAACGTATCTCTTGCGCCTAATCCACATGGCGTTACATCGGCTTTCAATAAAGCATCCCAAATTTCAGAAGCTTTGCTGTTGGGGATGTAGAGTTCATATCCTCCGGAGCCCGTATATCCTGTGGCCGAGACGATGCACTCTGTGCCCAAAATGTCAGCTCTCATGAAGGTGTAGTATTTTAAGTCACCAGGATTAACATCCATGAGTGGCGTTAGTTTTTCTGTCGACTTTGGGCCTTGAAGGGCGATAAGCGTCCAGTCATCAGTGGTGTCTTCTAACGTGACGTTGAATCCTTGCGCCTTGTCGTTGATAAACTTCCAGTCCTTCTCTCTGTTGCTCGCATTGACAACCAAGAGGTAATCATTGTCTCCTTCTCTATAAACGAGAAGATCGTCCACAATACCACCTGCTCCGTTGGGGATACAGCTGTACTGGATTTTCCCATCAGATAGCGTTGAAACATCATTTGATGTGATTGATTGAAGTAGTAGGGTCGCATCTGGACCTTTTACCGTAAACTCACCCATGTGGCTCACGTCAAACATCCCTACGTTTTCGCGTACCGCTTGATGTTCGATTTTAAGTCCAGCATATGAAACGGGCATTTCATAAAAGGAGTACGCCACCATCTTTGCGCCGAGGTCGAGGTGCTTCTGAAATAAGGATGTTTTAATTAACACAGTGTCATTCATGGCGCGAAGATAGTCGTGTGACCTTTTTCTTCCACCAACTTTCAACTTCTGGGCCACCGTGAAAGACGCCGTCTAAAACGGAGCATCCACCTATAAATTTATTCCGATCCTCAAAGACCTGTGGATATCTCTCGAATGTCCAGTTTTTACTAGTGAAGCTGTCTTTTGAGCGAAGGTCTTTTGAGGGGTGTTCAAGTTCTGAATGTCGCATGTAATTGGAACTTAATGCGACATTTTTTAATTCAAATTCATCTTCGAGCCACCTTAAACTTCCCAAGTTGAAGTCAAGAAGGGGGAGGCCCGGTTTGGCATATGTTTCAAGAAAGTGATTTAAAGAATCCTCAAAATGTTCAAAGTAGGGGGCAGTCCCGTATCCAGTTCTGAGATGGCGCATCAAAATTGTGGGGCTGACTGCCTCAGTGAAGCATATGTCAGAAAGCGCTCTTGAGGATGCCGTTCGCCGATGAACAGGAAGCGTCAGCATCATCTCACCTTGGGCATTTGAAAGTTGCATGCGGTTGCGCATGGTTTGTTTCACAAAATGCTCATGTATATCTACAACAACATCTTGACCTGGTGCATCAGTATTGTAGGCGATTTGGCACCATGCCAAACTTGGAAAGGGACACGCTGGAAGAACAATCAACGGTTTTCTTACTTGACGGTTTTAAACATGCGATTCCAGCGAATTTTTGATTCACCATGTTGTGGAACGTTTTGTTTGCTAAACCATGTGAACGAAGCTCTGCCTATGACGTGGTCCTCAGGTACGAATCCCCACATGCGAGAGTCAGCGGATCGATGCCTGTTGTCACCCATCATCCAGTAATAGTCCTGTTCGAAGGTGTACGATGTTGCGATCATTCCATCGATCTCAACCGTTCCGTCAGGCTTTTCCACCAAATCGTGGTTTTCGTAGGCTGAAATAACTCTGCGATACATGTCTAAATTTCTTGCGTTCAGATCAATGGTACGTCCCGCTTTAGGAATGTAGATAGGTCCTAGATCGTCCGGGGTCCACTCATTAAATTCCTCCCTGTAGGTATTTGGGAAAATGTCCATTCTGCCCTTGCGATTTACAGTACTCATAAGATCCATGCGCATTGCGGCACCACTGTTTTCCAATTCCTCAGCTTCGCTGTTCGTTAATGAAATCAAGGTTGCAATTCCATCTTCAGTGGCTTGTGATGCGCCTATGTCTACGTTTGTTAAGCCAAGCATTTTCATCGCTCTTTTTGCCTTCATGGGGCTAGAAAATTGCACTTGGTATTCATATTGTAGATGCTCTGGGTTTTCGATTGCCTCGCCATTAATAACGACTTGTCGATCGATTACAGAGAGAGAATCCCCCGGAAGGCCGATACAGCGCTTCACATAGTTCTCCTTTTTATCTGTAGGTCGTGCAGATAGCCCAGGTTTTATAAAAGCCTTTTCGCGGACAACACTCATATACTGTTCGGGGTTAAGCGCAAACTTTTCAATATCTCCGCCAGCAGCTCGGATTCCTTCTCTTCTAAGAATGCCATAATAATCATGTCCGGCCAAATCTTTGTCTACAAAAATGGTGTCCCCTGGAGGAAAGCTGAAGACAACTGCATCATAGCGTTCCACACTTCTAAACCCGGGCAATCTCAAATAAGGAAGAGATAGCCAAGATGTATAACTAGGTGTCATAGATCCTGGGAGGGTGTTATGTACAAAGGGTAGGGTGAATGGCGTTTGAGGGACTTTGGCCCCATAACTCATCTTGTTCACGAATAAATAGTCACCTACAAGCATACTTCCTTCCATTGATCCTGTAGGGATCGTAAAGGGCTCGAACGTGAATATTCTAAATGCACTCGCTACAATTGTGGCCCAAAGCAACGCCTCTCCCCATTCTCTAAACGTAGATTTCCGAGTCTTACTCCAGCTTCTGGGACCGATGTATGTGTTTTCTCCCAGTGCCAATTTTGGAATAGCAATCCAGGGAAGTAGCCCCATGAACCATTGATCTTTTGTGGTTCTCAGACCAAATACAATCGAAAGTTCGACATGCATAATTGTCAACATTAAAAGATTGATCCCAGGAACGAGAAGGAAAATAATCCAATACCATGGTCTTTCTATAATCTTAAGAATGGCCAGGCTGTTTAAGCCTGGTATGTAACCGTGCCATGGTGTTCCAACGCCAGATTTCTTGATTAAAGCAGGCACGAAAATGAGATGCTCAGCACATATAAAGCCAAGTAAAATCCAGGGGATTAAGTTCATTGTATTTTAGAAATCAAATCGTTCATATTATAAATTCCACTTTCCCCATTGGCGTGTTTCTCACTGAGCCAACGAAGCGCTTGAAAAGCCCCCAACGCAAATCCTTGTCTTGATGTTGCTTCGTGACGCAAAGCAAGTACATCCACCTCCGAATTCCATGACAATTCGTGAATACCTACTATTTCTCCTTCTCGCACAGAATTAATGGTCGCATCTCCACCATTCGCGCTTACGACATCCCGAAGTGTCAGTGCGGTTCCGCTTGGCGCATCTAGCTTATGAATGTGATGGACATCTTTGATCTGGGCTGAATATTCGGAGAACTGCTTCATTGTTCGTGTCATATAAGCTGACATCTCGTTTAAAAGGTGCACGCCAATACTGAAATTGGTTGCATGAAATACTGTTCCACCTGCGCCCTTTATTTCTTCTAGTCTGTCGTGCCATCCAGTTGTACCTATCACGACGGGTAAATTTGCGGCGATACATTTTAAGGTATTGTCTACGGCATTGTAGGGCGTTGAACTTTCAAACACGATGTCTGCCCCCAAATCTGAAGCCGTCCATTCGTCTCCCTTATTTACGCGTGCAACGACTGTCCATCCATTTTTTTCGGCAACCTCAGCCACAGCAGCACCTAATTTTCCGTATCCGATGATCGCGACTCTCATTTGTTGTTAATTCGAATACTCAACCCCACTTGCCATGGTGTGCGGTTATTGTTAGGGGATAATTGTGGGGGGCGCACGTTCCAACTTAAATCCTCACTGGCGTCGAAGAACTTCATGTGTGAATCAACATTGGCATCTACAATTTGTAGGAGATAAACCCCCAAAAATGCGAGGTAAGATAAATCTCGATTCCTTCTATAAAAATACGCGCCATCTTC
>JAPKBK010000163.1 GCA_028823435.1 Flavobacteriales bacterium | reverse complement strand
AAACGTTCCAAGATCTTCGACGTACTCCGTTTTTTGAATCGGTTACTGAAGCAACCGTGATACGAAATGGCAATGAAGTTAACCTTGCATTTGACACTGAGTTGGGTCAAATCCTGGTCGACCAAGGCATCCGCCGACCATTTTCTCTTCAATTTCCATCATTGGTGGACAGTGTCATCCCCAATTCACGTGCAGCTACGGCAGGTCTATTGCCTGGCGATATGATCTTGGCTGTAGATGAAGTACAAACGGGAAGTCAATTGATGACCGTCAACGCATTAGAGAGCAGACCCAATTCCCCGATTCTTTTATATGTCGACCGTGAAGGGGTAAGCCTGACGCTACCTGCAATGACTGACACAGCTGGTCACATCGGATTCGTATTTGCATCACCCGCTACATTTACAGATCGTTTTGTGCAAGAAGAAATCTCCTATTCGTTAGGTGAAGCGTTTGTCAGTGGATTCTTCCTTGCCGGTTCAACGTTACAGGATTATGCGCTTTCTCTGCGCTTTCTCGCATCCAAAGCTGGTGCATCGCAAGTCGGCTCTTTAATCACATTTGGAAGCATTTTCGATGGTGAATGGAACTGGCTCGTATTCTGGCGGAACACTGCTTTTTTATCGCTCATCTTGGCCTTCATGAATCTGCTTCCTATTCCTGCACTCGACGGGGGGCATGTTGTATTCCTGCTTTATGAAATGGTGGCAAGGAAACCTGCTCCTGAGAAAGTCATGGAGGTTGCGCAAGTGATCGGAATCACGCTGTTGCTTGGGCTTATGGTCTTTGCATTGGGCAATGATTTCTGGAGGCTTTTCACAGGTGGTTTTAATTAACCACGCATAACTTTTAATAGAGAAAGTTATATCTTGGGCCTATGCTCAACTCTGTACTGGAACTTTTCTCACTAGATGATATAGGCGCGTTTTCGTTGGTTATCGGCGGAAGCATTATTATTATCCTTTCTTATTTTGCGAATCTTCTCGCAAAAAGAACAAACATCCCGTCTGTTTTAGTGCTTATAGCCATGGGGGTGCTGATCCGCCAGGGGCTGTCTGCTTTGGGGATGGAAGAGATTCCATATGAATCCCTCGCCCTGGAATTACTTGGCACTGTAGGGCTTATTTTCATTCTACTTGAAGCCGCTCTCGATTTAGAGTTGTCTAAGAAAAAACTACCGCTCATCCTGAAGAGCGCCTCTCTTGCTCTTTTTTCGTTGGGCGCAAGTACCCTCGGGATTGCCGCCTTGTTGTTTTACTCACTTGGCTTGGAGTGGTTCACCGCCGTCGTTTATGCGATTCCGCTGTCCATCATGAGCAGCGCTATTATTATCCCATCTGTAGGCGGGCTTTCGTTGGAGAGAAAAGAGTTCATGGTCTACGAAAGCACCTTCTCCGATATCTGGGGAATTATGGCTTTTTATCTGGTTTTAGGAAATCAGGAGGCCGAGGGGGCTGGTGAGGTGCTTAAATCAATCGGGTTAAACTTAGGTGCGTCACTGATAATATCTGTTGCTGTGAGTTACCTTTTGGTTTACGTGCTCCAAAAGATCACGAGTTCTGTCAAACTATTCCTTTCTATTGCTGTGCTCATTTTAATCTATTCCATCCAAAAGATGCTGCACTTAAGTCCATTAATTCTTATTCTCATTTTTGGGCTTATGCTCAACAATCACAAGATTTTCTTCGCCAGTATTTTCAAGAATAAAGAAGGGCAGAGTTGGCTTGGAGGCCTCCTTAATGATGAGAAAATGGCGGGTTTACGTCACGATTTCCACCTTCTCACACTAGAGAGTGCATTTGTAATCCGTACTTTTTTCTTCGTCCTGTTCGGTGCGACAGTCGTTCTTGCCTCTCTTAAAGACATTGAAGTTTTATTCTACGGTTTAACAATCTCAGTCATCCTTTATGTGACACGGTTTGTTTTCCTGCGATTATTCAGACCTGAAGATCCTTTTTCGTTGTTATATATCGCGCCACGAGGACTCATCACCATTCTTCTGTTTTTCCAAATTAGCTCAAACTACACTGAGCTTGTCGATACATCTTTTAATGGTGGCATTCTACTTGTTGTCATTCTTGTGACATGTATTATTATGACTGTCTCATTAATTCAAAAAGGAACAGGAATCGAACCTGTTGAAGTAAATAAAGGACAGTACCTTCTTTTCGAGGCTAAAGACGAGAATAACAATCTCCCGGAAGACGTTCAACCATCTGAAGCGTCTCCAGAATAAAAAGTCGGGTACGAATAATTTTAATGTTTGTTTTAAGTTTTTTACTTAAGTCAAACGCAGAAATTGTGTTCACGCTCACTTCTCTGTACACCGACTTACATGGATCAGGAATGAATTCTAACGCAGCGTCCATGTTCGCTTTCGCTGCCTTTTTCACTTCATTAATGTCATGTCTGTTCCTTTTCATTGCGGGTACTTCGTGATGTAGTTTTTTCATCCATTGTGTCATTGTTTTAATTGCAAAGCCTTTGTTGTCTGAGATGACGCGTCTGTTCCCCTCCCAGCGTTTCATATATGCATTCGGCGGTTGAAATGCGTACGTTGCCCTGCCATAGTCAAGGGCGAGTTTAAGAGAAATCATAGACCCTCCAGATGCTGGGCTTTCAGCCAAAACTGTGCCCACACAAAGACCCACTAAAATCCTGTTTCTTGCGGCAAACATCCATTTCAAAACATGCGTTCCCGGAGGGTGTTCGGAAATCCAGGCTCCCCCCTTGTCAAGGATTTCATGCGCCAGACGCGTGTTGCTTTT
The DNA here is from genome assembly GCA_028823435.1 of Flavobacteriales bacterium. Lineage (GTDB taxonomy): Bacteria > Bacteroidota > Bacteroidia > Flavobacteriales_D > Sanyastnellaceae > UBA974. The sequence goes on along the minus strand of JAPKBK010000163.1, from coordinate 1,625 downwards.
TGGGTGAATACGATCTAATCCGTGCGCAAAGACTGCAACTGATTTTAACCCATAAAATACAGCGGCTTTGTGCGCGGATGTATCAATCCCAAGTGCCATACCACTTACCAATGGGAAACCGTTCTTGGCCATTTGATCGACGGCCATTTCTGCAAATCTTTTTCCTTCCTCGCTACATTTTCTGGTCCCCACCACCGCTATGGCTTTGTCAATTTCTTGGGGGATTGTTCCTTTGACGTAAATCACACCAGGTGCATCACAAATATTGCGGAGATTAAATGGATACTCCTTGCAGTGGCATGAAACAACTCTCGCTCCCAATGTGGTTACTTGTTGATTTATCGCTTCCGCCCTCAGGTACAATGCTTGCCTTGTGCCTCGAGGTATTGATTCAAATGCCGTTTTTGGAGAGCCGTGAATTTTTAATAACTTCATCAGTCCAATCGGGCCCAAATTCTCAACCAATGTCAAGGCCAGTAGAAAGTGTACATGAGGTTTCATGCGGTAAATCTCTTCGAATCAAACATCATTTTTTTGTCGCAATTGACACGCGTGGTATAAGAATTTATCAACGTTTGTGAGATTTCCCCGTGAATGTATTTACTTCGACAAATGCAAAAGATTGTTTTCATCATGTGTTTGGCTTTAATGTCAACAGCAATAGGGGTTCAGGCCCAAACAGTATCTGGGCTTATCTCCAATACCGCTGGAGAGCCGATCACAGGGTCGTATATCACCAGCGGGACGAATACCGTCGCCAGTGGTTTAGATGGGGAATACGCGCTCCAGCTGACTCCAGGCACACATACCATCTCGTGTTCTTTTATAGGGATGGCCACCCAAAGTAAAAGTGTCTCACTAAACGAAGGTCAGAATGTGATATTTAATGTGGTTTTAGAAACAGAAGCGCGCGTTCTAGATATGGCGGTTGTATCTGCAGGACGTTTCGAACAAAGCGTGGCCGAGGTGACTGTTTCTATTGAAATTTTACAACCAGCACTCGTCGAAAGTAAAGCGGCAACGTCTTTGGAGTCGGCACTTGAGCAAGTCCCTGGGGTAAGCATGGTGGATGGTGAGCCACAGATTCGATCCGGAAGTGGATTCAGCTATGGTGCGGGGTCACGCGTCATGGTTATGGTGGACGATTTGCCTGTTTTAAGTGGAGATGCTGGGCGACCTACATGGGGTTTCCTGCCCCTTGAAAACCTAGACCAAATCGAGGTAATCAAAGGTGCCAGTTCTGTCTTATACGGAAGCGCTGCTTTAAGTGGGGTGATCAATATTAGAACACGATTCCCAGACGCAAGGCCATTGACCCGAGTGTCTGTTCAGCATGGTGTCTACTCTGATCCGAGATCGGAATCATCTGTCTACTGGGACACCCCACTTCAACAGACGAACATCCGCTTTCTCCACAGCAGACAATTGGGCGGATGGGACATTGTCATTGGGGGAAATCTACTGGGAGACGATGGATACAAGGGGCCTACCGTTGCGCTAGACTCATTAGACATTCCTATAGACACAAATACAACGGGATACAATCCTTTTTCAGTCGATCGATATGGGGCGAACTCACAGGCGAGATTTAATATTAATTTACGCAAGCGAGACAGCGCCATTCC
>JAPKBK010000162.1 GCA_028823435.1 Flavobacteriales bacterium | reverse complement strand
CATCAAGATCTGGATTGTGTTCAAAAACACCAAGTGCGATCATTCTGTCACTGAGCCCAGCATAACGCGCAAGTTGACAAATCTGAGATGAGGTCAGTCCGTTTGGCCCAGCATGAGTTGATGCGGGATGATCAGCCGCTCTGATAGAAGATAAATCGATCGAAATAAGATCTGAATTTCTGAACGTAGGCTCTAAAAGTTGTGCATTGCTGTGCACAGTGCCAAGGCGAATTGCTTCAAATTCAAGACGTTCTAAAAGTTCAAGCGTGTCGGGGTCCGTCAGATATCCCTGATGCCCCACATTTGTATAGTCGAACAAGTAATTCGGCTCATGCAATACCACACGGTTCATGAAATTCCTCGATGTATGTACTTCAGGATCTCCGCCAAAGTCCAGTCTAGAGTCTACCGTCACTACGTTGATAGGTCTGCCCACAGATTCTAAGGCTGCATACAACGCGTAAGTCAGATCATGTCCTCCTCCCATAACAATGGGGATTATACCCATTTGAACGAGCTCAGAGACCACGGTGATTACCGCATTTTCAGTGTCAGAATCTTCGAAACCAGCCCGGATATCTCCTAAGTCTACCACAGGTGCCCATCTGGTGGGTGGTGTTAAACGGTACAGCCACGATCTGATTGCATCAGGTGCAGCAGAACATCCCTCATTGTCTCCACTTTTTCGGCCGTCATTCACACCAAAAATCGCAATGCGACATCCCTCAATATCTGGTTGGTAGTCGAAACGATGTATATCTATCCTGTCAGCAATCCGAGATGTTCCTTCGGCATTGCTGAAAACCGGTTGATCAACCGGCTGAAAGAGGTCGTATATTCCTTGGCTCATGGTGCGAATTCCTTGCAGTTTATAGTATTAACTGCAATTAGGCACAAGTTTAGTTAATGGAATAACCGAATTTACCGACAGAAGCCATTATCCGTTCACACTGGATTGTTACTACTTCTTTGCTTTGAACGCTCTTTTCTTTGTTTTAGGCTTGTTGTCGTGTTCCACGATAAGCTCTTGAGCTCTTGCCCAGTCTATCTTTTCATGATCTTCGCCCTTGGGGATTTTCACGTTTTTCTTCCCAGCTTTTATATATGGTCCCCAACGTCCGTTGATGATTCTTACAGTTTCGTCTTCTTCGAATACTTTTAACAAAGCAGCTGCATCAGCGGCTACTTTTTCTTGGATAAGTTCGATTGCTCTTTCTAATTCTATGGTATACGGATCGTCGTCAGAATCTTTTTTAATCGATACAAATTTGCTGTTGTGAGCCACATATGGGCCAAATCTACCAATAGATGTTGACACCACTTTCCCCTCGTATTCACCTAATTTTCTAGGTAATTTAAACAACATAAGGGCCTCATCTATCGTAATTGATTCTAATGTTTGGCCACTGCGAAGTGAGGAGAATTTCTTGTCTTCATCATCTGCTTTGCCCAGTTGAGCCATGGGGCCAAATCGGCCAATACGCACGAGGACTTGTTTCCCTGTATTTGGATCCGTACCTAGGATTCGCTCTCCAGAAGCACGGTCTGCATTTTCGAGCGTATCATCTACCTGATCTTTAAATGGAGAATAGAAATCTTTGATCATATCCTGCCAATCCTGTTTTCCTTCAGCAATGAGATCGAACTGTTCTTCAACTCCGGCAGTAAAGTTGTAGTCCATAATTTTGTCAAAATGCTTGATTAGGAAATCATTGACCACAATCCCAATATCTGTTGGTGCAAGTTTGTTTTTCTCCGCACCGGTATTTTCAGATTCAGTATTGGCTGTAAGGTCTAATCCGTCAAGTGTGATGACTCTGTAGTTTCTTTTATTGCCCTCTCTTTCAGGCATTTCAACGTATCCGCGCTTTTGAATGACACTGATTGTAGAGGCATATGTGGAAGGTCTTCCGATGCCTAATTCTTCAAGTCTTTTCACCAAACTCGCTTCAGTATAACGCGGGGGATGATTTGCAAAACGTTCTGTCGCTACGATTGTAATTCTATCAATGGGATCCCCATTGTTCATCGCAGGAAGCAATCCTTTTGCTTCATCATCATTTTCTTCGTCTGTGCCTTCGAGATATACTTTCAGAAACCCTTCAAAAGTGATCACCTCTCCTTTTGCGACAAAGAGTTCGCTGCTGCCACTGCTGTCGATTGTTACCGTTGTTTTCTCTAATCGTGCATCTGCCATTTGGGACGCAATAGAGCGTTTCCAAATCAGTGAATAAAGTTTATCTTCCTCGGGCTTGCCGTTGTGTTGGCTTACAGAAAAATCAGTCGGGCGAATTGCTTCGTGTGCCTCTTGTGCGCCTTTTGATTTGTTCGTGAATGTGCGCCTTTCGCAGTATTCACTCCCATAGGATGCACTTATAGCCGATGCAGCGCCATCCAGCGCTGTCTCACTCAAAGTCACAGAATCGGTACGCATGTATGTGATTCGTCCAGCTTCGTAGAGTTTTTGAGCGACGCTCATGGTCCTAGATACGGAGAACCCTATTTTACGAGAAGCTTCCTGCTGCAGTGTTGATGTTGTAAAGGGCGCAGTTGGTTTCTTTTTTGCCGGTTTTGTTTCAAGTGATTTTATGGAGTGAGAGCTACGAATGCATGTTTCCATAAAGGCCTGTGTCTCGGCCTCTGTTTTGAAACGTGTTTTACATTCGGCTTGTAATGTTTTTTCTCCAACAGTTCTGAAATGACCCACAACTCTGTATTTCGAAGATGATTGATGTGCGTCGATCTCTCTTTCTCGATCAACGATAATTCTCACACCTACACTTTGAACTCTACCCGCGCTCAGGCTAGGCTTTACCTTCTTCCATAAGACTGGACTTAGCTCGAATCCGACCAAACGATCTAGTATGCGTCGCGCTTGTTGTGCATTGACCAGATTTGTATTTACTTCCCGGGGGTTGTCTATGGCCTTGAGAATTGCAGATTTGGTTATTTCATGAAAAACAATGCGTTTCGTGTTTTTCGGTTTGAGTCCAAGTGCTTCTACGAGGTGCCATGAAATCGCCTCTCCTTCTCGGTCCTCATCCGTCGCTAGCCATACCATTTCAACGCCTTTCAACGCTTTTTTGAGATCAGTGATAACCTTCTTTTTGTCATCAGTCACCTCATAATTGGGTGAAAAATTATTTTCAATGTCGATTGCTTTGTTGCCCTTCGGAAGGTCTCGGATGTGACCAAAGCTTGACTTAACGGTGAAGTCTTTACCAAGGTATCCTTCTATTGTCTTTGCTTTCGCAGGTGACTCGACTATAACTAGATTCTTTGACATCTTTTTTATTTTCTCACGCAAAGGAAATGAAAAACTACAGGAAATAACAACAATATATTCATTAGTTTTTTTGCTTTGTGGGGTACCCCTTTAGGGGTGACAATTTGTCAGCACTAAATAATACGAGTACATTTGCCTAAAATTGAGTAGATGAGAGAAGGAGATAGAAATATTGATGAGGCAAGACAAGGTGAAGCGATCAACGTTGACACTTTAGCTCTTGTAGATGACAATAATTCTGTGGTTCAGAAAAAATTGTATTTAGAAAGTTATGGTTGTGCGATGAATTTTAGTGATTCAGAGATTATTGCATCCATCATGAATAACGTTGGATATACAACTACAAAGGACCCCCAAGAAGCTGATTTAATTTTAGTGAATACCTGTTCAATCAGAGAAAAAGCTGAGGAACGTGTGCGGAATCGATTGAATGAATTTAAGCGCTACAAAAAGAAGAACAGGCAACTTGTAGTCGGCATGTTGGGGTGTATGGCTGAACGATTAAAGGAGAGTTTGCTTGAGCAAGAGAAGCTTGTAGATCTTGTAGTGGGGCCTGATGCGTATAGAGATTTGCCGTCTTTGGTAGAGAAAGTAAATGGAGGTCAAAAAGCAGTGAACGTGCTTCTTTCGAGAGAGGAAACCTATGCTGAGATTAGTCCTATTCGACTTGATTCCGCAGGTGTTACGGCGTTTGTAAGTATCATGCGCGGGTGCGATAACATGTGTTCGTTTTGTGTGGTGCCTTTTACGCGAGGTCGTGAGCGCAGCAGGGATCCTGAAAGTATTGTGGCTGAAGCGAAAGATCTGTTTGAAAAGGGGTATCGTGAGGTGACACTTCTGGGCCAAAACGTAGATTCTTTCAAATGGAATTTAGATATAAAAGGAAAAGTTAAAAACCCAGACCTGCCTGTCGTTCGTTTTGCGGAACTTCTAGAAATGGTTGCTGAAGTCAACCCAGATCTAAGAGTTAGATTTTCCACGAGCCACCCCAAGGATATGGTCGATGACGTAATGCATGCGATGTCACGTCATGAAAACCTATGTAAGTATATTCACTTACCCGTACAGTCAGGGTCGAGCGCCATGCTCAAACGTATGAATCGAGGCTATACCCGAGAATGGTATTTGAATAGAA
>JAPKBK010000011.1 GCA_028823435.1 Flavobacteriales bacterium | reverse complement strand
ACACCAATCTTGAATACAAAACACTCACAGGGGAAACATTCAAACCCCTTGATGGCCTAGCTGTTGTTGAATTAAAGCAAGGCGAGACTGACAGAAGATCCCCACTAATGAGTATCTTTAGAAATCGAAAAGACCGCAGATCTCCTCTAGGAAGAACCATCAGGATAAGTAAATATATCTTGGGGCGACTGCACACAAACAAAGATCTACCTGCCAGAGCTTATCATGAAAGCCTTAAAGAACTGACTCGCGCAAAACAAGTCGGTATAAGTATTACCTGAATAAAATAAAAAATGAACCCTGAAATTATATCTCTCATCATCGGATTTCTTGCAAATCTTGTGTCCAGTCTTATTGTTGTAAGACTTATTTACCATCTTGCCTCCAAGCGCCGAGACTATGTTTTTACATTTATGCTTGTATCATCATCCGTCTTTTTCCTTTGCACACTTTTAAGTGGGGTTGAAATAGAAATGGGATTCGCGCTAGGTCTATTCGCTATTTTCAGCATCATTCGATACAGAACAGACGCAATTCCAATCAGGGAGATGACCTACCTCTTTATTGTCATCACACTTGCCGTGATAAACGCACTGGCGCCACAAGCAACAGGATGGGGCATCATCATCATTGCAAACGCGGGAATTTGGTCGATTGCTTTTGTTCTAGAACGGCTGTGGTTTGTGAAGCACCTGGCCACAAAAATTGTCGTTTATGACAGAGTTGATTTAATTCATGCTGGAAGAAGAGAGGAATTAAAAGCTGACCTTGAAGAACGAACAGGCGTCGATATCCATTCAATTATGATTGGAAAAGTTGATCTTCTAAGAGATACTGCAGTCATAAGGGTGCATTTCTATGAAGACTTACAGCCTGATCATTTCGAGGATTCTAACCAAACATCTTAGAGAAACCTACTTCTTTTCCTTTAAGAGAACGACTGCATGGGCACTTATTCCGTCCTGAGTTCCCACGAAACCTAATTTCTCAGTCGTCGTGGCCTTGATGCTAATTCTGTCTAGATCAACGTTAAGGAGACCTGCGATAACCTGACGCATGGAATCTATAGAATCTGACAACTTCGGCGTCTGAAGACATATTGTCGTGTCTAGATTCCCAAGCTCCCAACCACGTTCCTCAATCATATGCCAAGTCTCAGAAAGTAATTTCTTACTGTCTATTCCTTTGTATGCTGGATCAGTATCTGGAAAATGGAACCCGATGTCTCTTAATGCAAGAGCGCCTAGCAAAGCATCGCATATCGCGTGCAGCAAAACATCTGCGTCTGAATGACCTACCGCGCCTTTATGGTGTGGCAATAAAATGCCACCTAGCCATAATTCCTCACCCACTTCAAGACGATGAACATCGTAACCATATCCAATCTTAATGTCCATTAATTTATCGATTGAGACGCCGTAGCCAAATCGCTGAATTGCATTCTCAAAGTAAAGCGAAGGGTATTCGCAAGCGGGTTTTGCTGAGTTGTACTCACGAGATAACTAAGATCGATGGTGAATACCGTGTACTTCATGCCTGCTCCCATTGTAATAAATTGTCTGTTTCCTTTTGAAAAGTGCTCATAGAAGTATCCCGCTCTGAAGGCAAAAACCTCTGCAAAATTATATTCCAGACCTCCACCGAGATTGATCTCTCGCAACTCTTCACGAAAAATACTGCCAGGCAATACTGCGTATGTCCCATCATCATTAAAATCAACAATACCCGGTGCATCATAAAAAGACTGTACGATGCCCGTTGCGACACCGACATCTGGTGAATATCCACTTACGATCGTATTTCCATCATTCTGATCATATACGGGAGCCGTAGGCACCAGTAGTTTATTCCCATCTATTGTAAAAGTCAGTGAATTGTAATCGTCAAGGACCATTTTATAAGCCACCCCCAATCGGAGATTCGCTGGAATGAAGTCACGGGCAGCGGTCTCTGTGTAACTCATTTTTGCGCCAATATTTGAAATATTCATTCCGAAATTAAATGTTCCATCCTTTCCTCCCCAATTTGCTTGGTCGTTTGTATAAAACATACTCACATCAGCAGCGACAGAGATTCCTGGCTTTGACTCTGCGCCTGAAACACTCACGCCTCCGGTCAGATTAGAATGCACAAATCGACCCGCGACGCCTCCGCTAAATTTATCCGTAAATCGTTGAGAAAACCCCGCATCTAAACTTAATTCGGCAGGTTTAAAATCACGAATCGTTGTTCCAACCTCATCCGTAAATGTGATGTTTCCTAAACTGAAATATCTAAGTGCCAATCCATAAGCTTGCTTGCGATTCACTTTACGAACCATCGTCAAGTAGGCGAGATTCATATCATCCACAAGCGCACGTAGCCATGGCGCATAGCTGAGACTCACCTCTAATTCATTTTCTGAGAAAGCCATTTTTGATGGATTCCAATGGAGACTGTTTCCATCAGGGGAAAGTGCAACGCCAGCATCTCCCAAAGCACCTGACCGAGAATCTGGTGCAATCATCAAAAAAGGCACCGCAGTAGTTATGGTATTTAGCTGTACTAACGAAGCCGCCTCGCCAGGATCTAACTGAGCCTGAAAGTTGTTGAGCGAGAGCAACATAATTGCTGTCAGCACTGAAACTCGAGATAAAAGAAAGATATTCTTCATGGATTTCTTTAAAAAAAACAAATGTAATGACTCAAATTCTTGATTATGGCCTCACAACGATAACTTTACTACCATATTGTGCAGAAACACCATTTTTCGTTGTCATTTTAATCTTAAAAACATAAACACCAGCAGGCACGTCACCCCCATTTCCGTCACGTAAATTCCATTCTGCAATATCTGTACGGTTTCCATGTGCTAAAAGTTCCGATTCAAACACTTTTATTTTCTTTCCAGACACATCGTAAACTTCGACAAGTGCATCTACAAGATTACACACTTGGTTATGTGACACTCGGAAAGACACCTGATCATAAGCTGGATTAGGGTAGGCAATCACCGACGCCAATGCCACTTCTAAGGAATTAACAACAATGAATTCTGTGAAGGAAACTGCACTGTTATTCTGAACATCCCACACCTTTAACTCAAGCGTATGCTCCCCGTCCTCAAGGTCATTGAATGGGTACTTTACCACGCCACTTTTGTAGGTATCCAAATCAGCAGAGAAATATGTATTTAAAATAAATGGCGATTCAAATTTGTCATCTAAGACCGCTTTAAGATCGTGACCTATCCCATTGCCTACAGTGTTAATGCCACTCTCATCAAATAACCGTGCATACAGCCAGGGATCTTCACTGGTAATATCGCCCCTTACAAATAATGAATCATTCATAAACAATTGAATGGTTGGCCCCAGATTGTCATCTCCAACATTTTCAGAAGTACCTCCGATCACAAAGTCTTCAGTAGCCCCATGCGCATCCACATCTCCATCAACAGCATAGAGACTTACTCTTCCTGCACCGTATGTGTAGTCAATGTCTCTTGGGACGACAAATTCGAAGTCAAAAACACCATTTACGACACTCGCAACGCCTTTGTGGATGACGTTTCGATACATTGTATAGGAGAACGCTCCCGCCACATTGTCATTGTCTAACGTGCTAATTTGAGAGCGCTTGTCAAAAACTTTGGGATAAACAAATCCGTTAAAATCATGTAAAGTATCCCCCGAAGACGTCCCGATAAACCCACTCATTTGAACGAGGTCTAAGGATTTGATCGTATCGGGTATTTCAGTCACAAACACACTGTGAGTTGGATAGGCCAATTGCATTGCTGGATCTCCTAAGAGAGAAAAGTTCCTCATATTCGTTACACTCGTAACGTCCGAGCTGTTTTTTGTGTCCTTACAAATATCTCCAAGGCATCTTAACTGCCCCGTCCCTTCATCCTCATCAAGAACAGTTTTAAAAAAAGCTGTATTGAGTTCCTGATTTCCTCCGCTAAATACAGTACGTGTGGTCGTCAGCATTCCCACTGCTCCGCCATCAGGATTAAACACGATCATCTCCCCTGCCGATTCGACTTCGGGGTCATCATATCTAGACAATTCGCAGGTCGCAGTCATAAAGACAGGCAAACGCTTCTTGTTCGTCCACTCCCTAATCGTCGTCGTATTAAGAATGCGTTCATGCGCCCAGCCTCTGTCACCTCCGTGACCGATATAATCAATAATTAATGCCCCCTCTTCAACTTTCCGAGCTATTTCTGCTTCTGCTTCATCATATCTTTCTCCTCCGGGTGTCGCTTCTTGTATGTAAGAGTCTGGATATATTTTGATGACATCGTATTCATTGTGATCTTCAGAAACCCGATCAGAATGCACCTCACTGTCAGACATATGACGCCACCCATCATTGTTGTTGCCATCTTGATCATCTGTGACAAATATTATCCTGTTGCGCCAAGAACCATAAGTGGTCGAAGAACCATCTGTTTCGCATCCTGCTCCAGCCGTAGAATCCTCGTTCGCGCCTGAATACGTTTCTACTTTAGACACAAATGCAAGGGCTTGCGCCAAAGTCGGAGCGGGAATACGCCCCACACCTATGGCAAGTTTGTCACCAGCAGATTCTCCCATACCCTCTTCTAACAGCCCAAAATAATCATCCGTCACATAGCTACTTACTGTGCTTTCTGAATTGGCGCTCTGAAACGTGAGAAGATTAAGGCCATCAGGGTCAAGGTTTCGATTAAAGTATGAACCGTCGCCCATAAGCTGAAGATATTTGGGCTTATCATCATCACTTTCCGCCCTCTCCCACAGCATCATCATGAGCATTTTCAACGCGGTAGGATCTGGAGAACCTGAAGAATATGCATTAAAAACTTCGCGTTGATTCACTACTGCCACACGCATTCCCTGATTTGCATGTAGCGTAGCAAGTCTGCGTGCTGCTGAGTCCAAAAGAGGAACTGTTACAATCACCAAATCTAAATGTCCTAAGCCATGCAAATCTAGATTGTCAACTGACCCCATAGGCCTTACGCTCTTGGCTGCACCATATCTAAATGCGACAAAACGCCTTGTTGTATCCTGTCTGGATTTCCAAGTCGTCACATCTCCTTCTTGGCTTAGGAAATTCCGAGAAGGAGAAAGAGGGTCAGTGACGTCCCAGATTTGGTCGACAGAAGAAGATTCCGACAAATGATATCTGGCAGCATTATTGACCGACATGTTTTCTGTACCATTTATGAAAAACTGACCGCTTGAAAAAACCAATGCCTGCCTTGCCTGTACCCTGACATAATCGATCCAACCCTCAGCATCCGCATTTCCTGGTTCAAAAGACATCTCAACATTAACACCATCACCACTCATAGGAACATGGACCGATAGGCTTCGTTTCTGAGCGAGAAGCAAACTGCTCTCACTAAGGGAGATGTCAGTGGTGCTTGCCACTTTACCATTACACTCCATCAAGTAATTGCTCGTAGCGCCAAGGGTTCTTCCGGCAATTCTTGAATCCACCCATCCAGAATCTCCAATGAGATTGGGGATGTTAAATGAAAAACCATAGATCTGACTCCCTAAACTGGTAAAGCGTTCTCCATAAAATTCTCTGCCACTCTTCGCGATGTTGTGGGACTCTATTTCGTGAAATTCTTTTGCCAAATGAGTGTCTAATTCATCTAAAACAGGCAACGACACATCTACTGCGTTTTCAATCCTACTCCCGAACACATTTTGAGGGCCATTGATTCTAAGAAAGTAATACGCACTGTCAGACCAAGGATGGAGCTCGTGTTGCCATCTCTCTGAAGATGCACTCCATTTCCAAGAGTCTACACCCGAAGCGTAAAAATAAATGGCGTCCTCTTGATTAAATACACCATCTGTAGCGCCATCTGCATGAACTTTTATTAATGGCAAGTCTAAAGGTCTGTCATCATCGTTTTGGAAAGGCAAAGCTCTGCCTCCTCCTCCAAACAATTGAATGGATGCGAAATCAATCGTGTCTGGATTCACACCCGACGCAACCAAGTCAGCGTAGCCAATTTTAAAGACCCCCTCCTGTCCTGTTGCAAACTTCAACCAAGCGCCTTCGGATAAAACCGAATGCTCAGGCCAAACCCTTTGAAACCTATTCCCTCCCACAGGAGAACTTCCGAGCATGCCTGACCAATTCGTTAATTTCTCTAGTGCTCCCTCATTGTTCATTCTATACTTGGGAGATCTGAACTGAGCATACCACTCCTGTGAATGCGTCCCCCTCACAATTCTCCATCCCGTTGGAATGTCATCAACATTCTCAACTTCAGTGTTGTCTAAAACAAGTTCCCAATTAAGGTCCTGATCGAGGACTTCTATTCCGGACCAATGTGAGGGAATTTTAACTTCACCTATCACAAAATTTAAATTTTCGTCATTAAATGACAAGTCTGCTTCAACAACTTCACCTAAATCCGATAAATCAACTTGCCCTAAAACACCGTACACAAAAACGATATTTAAGCTGAAAAGCAGAGCGAATAAACGAAGTCGTGTGAATATCATTTTATGCTGTATGTTATTTATAAGAATAATAAAGCCAAATTTCGGGCACAATCATGAAACAAACGCAAACAATACAAGGTTATTGCAACCTTAAAGTCGGTAAAAATTCCGTATTATTGTGGGTTCAATGGGAACCTCTATGTTGAAAACACCTCTAATATCCGTTTTTGGATTCGCGCTTCTTGCGGGAATCATGTTTGTTTGCACGTCCAATGATGCGCAAGCTCAAGATCCAGAATTCACACAATACTACGCGAATCCTCTGTTCTTAAACCCAGCTTTTGCTGGGTCTGACAGATGCCCTCGCATGGTTATGGCTTACAGGAATCAATGGCCTGCCATGAGCGGATCTTATGTCACTCAAGCTGTTTCTTACGACCAGCACCTGCAAAGTATACAAGGTGGATTAGGTCTTACTGTCTTGCGAGATCAAGCTGGCCAAAACACGCTTTCTACAACTCGAGTCACTGGAATGTATGCATATCAGCAGGCGCTAACGCGTAAGATTTCGATAAGAGCCGCGCTAGAAGCAAGTTATTTTCAAAAAGCACTCGATTGGAGCAATCTGACATTTGGTGACATGATCGATCCCCGACGTGGATTCATTTATGAAACCCAAGACACCCCCAGAGGTGGCACAGTTCAGAATGTAGACTTCGGTGCTGGAATGCTCGTGTTCACAGAGAAATTCCATCTCGGATTCGCCGCTCACCATCTGAATGAGCCCAATGAGTCAATGGTTGTAGGGCTAAGTCGTTTACCTATGAAACTCACGATTCATGGAGGCGGGAAATTCCCATTAAAGACAAATATCCGCAGAGAAGTAGTCGCATCTATCTCTCCAAGTTTCATGTTCCGCCAACAAGGTGAGTTTAGGCAAATGAATCTCGGTCTGTTCGTCAATAAAGGACCATTGTTCGGCGGGGTTTGGTACCGAGGCCTTGCTTTTACTGACTACCGTGATGCTTTAATTGTTGTGGTAGGCGTAGAAACGGACATCATGCGTTTCGGATACAGTTTCGATATAACAATATCAGAGCTAACACCTGCTACAGGTGGCGCTCACGAGCTAAGTATGACCTTAAAATTCGATTGCTCACAAAAAAAAGGCAAGTTCCGCAAAATACCTTGCCCTACTTTTTAGTTATATATGAACCTAAAGATCTATTATCGGTCACGCTAACCTGCAAGAACGATAAACTAACATTCTCAAAATATATATAAGATGACCTGGAAAAATTCCTCAAGCATTCTTTCGCTTTTCATACTACTGACTGTACTTTCTGGCTGTTATTACGAGCGCTCCGGATCTACTGGATGGGCTTACAACGACGCTGCAAACGGCGGATTTGAAAAAAGCACATTCTTTGAACAACAAACCGGCCCCGGGTTGATTCTTGTAGAAGGAGGCACATTCACCATGGGACAAGTCGAAGATGATTTGATGGGATCATGGGACAATTCTCCTCGCAGGGTGACCGTTTCCACTTTTTACATGGACGAAACAGAAGTAACGAATCATTTTTGGCTAGAATATATCACATGGTTGGAAAGAATCTATGGTGAAGACAACTCTGAAATAGTAGAAAGGGCACTTCCTGACACACTTGCTTGGCGTGAAAAACTGGCATACAACGAGCCATTGGTCAAGTACTACCTGAGACATCCTGCTTACCGTGACTATCCAGTTGTGGGTGTTTCTTGGAGACAAGCAAATGAATTCTGTAAATGGCGTACCGACCGTGTCAATGAAGGCATCCTTATTAGAGAAGGACTGTTGGTTGACAATCCATATGGTCAATCAGATGTCGAGCACTTTACCACTGAGACTTATTTTAACAATCAGTATGTTGGGACTGGCGAAGTAGAAGGTGTGAAATCCTATGGCCAATCTGAATACCGTGACATCTCACTTGAAGATGGGTTGCTTCTCCCTGATTACAGATTGCCTACAGAAGCGGAGTGGGAATATGCAGCACTGGGCCTTATCGGAAATAGCTACGGCGAACTTATTGAAGAGCGTAGAACGTATCCATGGGACGGACACTACATCAGGAATGATGAACTGAGATCGAAAGAATATGGAAACATCAACGCGAACTTTGTTCGTGGACGTGGTGACTTTATGGGTATCGCGGGCGATCTCGACGATTTCGGCGACATTACCGTGGATGTACATAATTATGCACCAAACGATTACGGGCTATTTAACATGGCCGGAAACGTCAACGAATGGGTGATGGATGTTTACCGTCCTTTTTCAAGTTTAGACAACGAGGAATTCCGTCCATTTAGAGGAAACAACTACCAGACAAAGGTGCTTAACGCTGAAGGAGATCCTGATGAAAAATACGAGTATGTTGCTTACGACCTCAATCGCATAGGAAGTTTCCTGTCCGATTACATATCAGAAAAAAGCAAAGGAGGTCGAGGAATGGGTAAAGAAGATGAAGAGTTAATCAGTGCTGTAGAAATAGTGGTTGAAGATGCGCTTGACAAAAGTCGTGACAATCAAGACGAGGAAAGTGTGATGACTTTGATTGCTGAAGTGATGGAGATCATTAAAGCCAGTGACGCATTAATCGCAGCTGATTTGAGAAAAGGGTTCAGTGAGAATATTATTGCTGTGCCTGGTGACATGAAATACCGTGACGTGACGTTAGAAGAAAACCTAGGGCGTTCAAACTACCGCGTTTCTGACAACATTGATTACAGAGATGGAGATACACATAGCTCTACATCATATAATACACCAGAGGATGCAAATGCAAATTCGAGTCGCATGTACGATTACGGGAATTCGACATTGGTCAATAACGAATCTCGGGTATATAAAGGAGGAAGTTGGAATGATCGAGCGTACTGGCTTGTACCTGGTACCAGACGTTTTTTAGATGAAAGAAAATCTTCGTCAACTGTAGGTTTCCGCTGCGCAATGACGCGTGTAGGCGCACCTGTTCCTTTCCAGGGTCAATAAACGAAAAGTATACAAAGACTTGAGACATTAATAAAAGCCCCAACGTACGATTGTACGTTGGGGCTTTTTACTTGAAAACATATCAGGGGTTTACAAATGAATTTAGAACAGTTATATAACCTTTACCAAAAAGCAGAACATGGTGTAACGACGGACACTCGGAAATGTGGTCCTGGGATGTTGTTTTTTGCAATAAAGGG
The DNA here is from genome assembly GCA_028823435.1 of Flavobacteriales bacterium. GTDB lineage: Bacteria > Bacteroidota > Bacteroidia > Flavobacteriales_D > Sanyastnellaceae > UBA974. The sequence goes on along the minus strand of JAPKBK010000011.1, from coordinate 8,199 downwards.
AGAAAATTTTGATGGCAACAGTTTTGCAAAAGAAGCCTTGAAAAAAGGATGCATTGCATCCGTTGTAGATGATGAGGAGATCGGTACATCAGAGGGAATGGTGCTTGTAGATAATGTCCTTGCAACGATTCAGCAATTGTCGACTATGCACCGAAGAAACTTCAATATCCCTGTACTGGGGCTTACTGGAAGCAATGGGAAGACAACCACAAAAGAGCTCATAAAGGCTGTTCTGTCAAACAAATACAATGTTCACGCAACTGAAGGGAATTTAAACAACCACCTGGGAGTGCCCTTGACTCTTTTATCAATGCCCGTTGATTGTGATTTTCTAGTGGTCGAAATGGGGGCAAATCACATGGGTGAAATCTCAGAATTGGCACACATTGCCGAACCAAATTTCGGAATCATCACAAATATAGGTCTGGCACACTTGGAAGGATTTGGAAGTGTCGAAGGCGTAAAAAAAGGAAAGACGGAGCTTTTTGATTACCTGCGTAGCACAAATAATTCGGATGGAAGTCTCAAAAAAGCCTTTGTACATGGAGGACATCCTGAATTACTTGAAGTGTCTGAAGGGATGGAGAGAATCATATTTGGAACTGATCAAGAAAAACCGATGGTTCTGTTTGAAGGGGAAGGAATGAAGCGTGCATTTATCTGGGATGAAGAAGGATACAAAAGCAACCCAGCGCCGATTCAATTGGAGGGAGACTACAATCTGGATAACATTGCCGCAGCAATCACTGTGGGACGGTTCTTCGGTATTGAAAGAGGGGATGTAACATCTTCAATCAGCAACTACATTCCAACAAATAATAGATCACAGACGATCAAGACAGATTTCAATGAGGTTCTTTTAGATGCGTACAATGCAAATCCATCGAGTATGGAGGAAGCTCTGAAATCCTTCGCATTGCACAAAAAGCATCCACGAAGGGTGATTCTAGGTGACATGCGAGAACTCGGGACACATTCAAGGCATTCACATTCCAGAATCGTGGGACTTTGTCATGAATTAGCGTTAAATGCAATATTTGTGGGAGAAGCATTTGAAGCAGTATCACAAGACAATAACACGGGGCGTTTCTTCTCTTCCTTAGAGGAATTAATATCTGAAATTGAGGGTGGGAAGATCAAAGGGGAAAATATTTTACTAAAAGGAAGTAGAGGAATGGCAATGGAACGTTTACTCCCCCTACTCTAATCTTATCTTTGCGACAATGGATTTGATCGAAGAATTAAAATGGCGCGGCATGTTACACGACATCATGCCCGGCTTGGAAGACCAATTAAAAAAGGAAGTTACCACCGGATACGTGGGGTTTGACCCTACAGCGGACTCACTTCACATCGGGAATTTAGTTCCGGTGATGCTACTTGTTCATTGGCAAAGAGCGGGGCACAAGCCCATGGTTTTGGTGGGAGGAGCCACTGGAATGGTCGGAGACCCAAGCGGGAAGACGAAAGAAAGACAACTTCTAGATCTGGAGGTCATGCAACACAACCTTGAGTGTCAGAAGTCACAATTGACATGTTTTTTAGATTTTGAGGGAGAGAATGGTGCTGCAGTCGTCAATAATTTTGATTGGTTTAAGAAAATAAATTTTCTAGATTTTATTCGAGACGTTGGAAAACACATTACGGTGAATTACATGATGTCAAAAGACAGTGTGAAAAACAGACTGGAATCCGGGATGAGTTTTACGGAGTTCTCTTACCAACTTGTTCAGGGGTACGATTTCTACCACCTCTGGAAGAATGAAAACTGTATGGTGCAAATGGGTGGCAGTGACCAATGGGGGAATATTGTGACAGGCACTGAGCTTATTCGTAAAAAAGGTGGAGGTCAAGCGTTTGCTCTGACAGCACCGCTTCTGACAAAGGCCGATGGAAGTAAGTTTGGAAAGTCTGAAGGAGGGAATATTTGGATCGACAAACAGAAAACGTCTGCATACAAATTTTACCAATACTGGATCAATTCCGCAGATGAAGATTCAGGGAAGTACATCAGGATATTTACTTTAAAAGGAAGGGAGGAAATTGAATCTCTTGAAGCACAACATGCTGAAAATCCACGTGCCAGAATCCTACAAAAAGCATTGGCCGAGGACATCACACTTCGCGTTCACGGAGAAGAAGATTTAAAGACCGCAATTGCAGCGTCTGGTATTTTGTTTGGAAAGAGTGTCAAATCTGATTTAGAATCGTTGCCTGAATCGGAGTTTTTATCTGTCTTTGAAGGTGTCGATAAGACGACCATCAAGGCCGAGGTGTTATCAAATGGCATCGGGATTGTAGAATTACTTAGTGAACTCACTGGCTTCCTCCCTTCAAAAGGTGAAGCGAGACGCGCATTAAAGGAAAACAGTATAAGAGTCAACAAAGACCTTGTAGATGACACGACATCTATAACAACATCCGACCTGCTGAACGGCCGTCAATTGCTTCTCCAAAGGGGCAAGAAGACCTATTTCCTCGTGTCAGTCGCCTAGCCTCAAAGCGATAGCAGATTACACCCCCTCACCTCTGCGTGATCAAATCTACCGAGTACTTCAAACATTGGCGTGTCTTCACTGACTTTCATGCGACCTAAGTCGGAGGTCGAGATAAACGCACAACTGTCAATATTTGCCAAATCAATGATCTGCAACCTGCCAGTTCTCCCAGGATTTAATATACATCCTGGATCAGCGGGATCTCTCACAATCACTCTCATCCATGGTGGCGATTGAAAAAATCGACCATCAAGACTGTATGCCTGAGACAAAAGCTCCGTCATTCCATATTCACTAATGATTCGTGCAAAGGGAAGTACACTTTGAATTCTTGCATGAACTTCTTCTCGGATAGGTTCACGACCATGCCCCTTCATCCCTCCTGTTTCAATAATGGTAAGAGACCATCCTTTTTCAATTCCTTTCTTTGCCCAAGCGCCAGCTTCAAAACCCTCTAGCCATTTTAAAAGCGCATGAGTAACACCTATCACAACAATCTCTTCGTCTCTGTCAATCGACTTCTCAATTTCTATTTCTAATTCTCTGTGATTTTCCAAATAAAATTTATCATCATGCCCTGAGATGCGCATAAATGACTTTGCCATGGCGACAAGAGAGGCATCTTCTCTTTCAATATAACCTGGCAAAAGCGCATAAAAAACAGAATTCTTTACAGGACTTACCAATTGACTATATATGCGATTAGAGATTTCATGGTACCACTCTAGAGACCGTACAAGATGTTTTGAACGAGATTTTAAGTGCGTTGTTCCGGAACTGCGATAGATGGCTTCAGGATTGAATACACCAGTACTGATGACATGATCACGAAAAGATTCCACAGGAAGACATGGAATATCTCTAAAGTCTCTGACATCTTCCGGATGAACATGAAGGAGGTCGGTGAAGTTTTTATAGACTTTGTTATTTTGGTACTGAAATCTAAAGACGTCTAAGGCGAGTGCCTGAAAATGTTCCTCACCATCAGTAAATCCAAGATCTCGTACACGAGAAATTAACTCATTTCGAAATGTATCAGGGGAATTTTCAGATAAATTCATGGGCGCAAGTTCGGAAGTGGTAGCTTTGAATTAATGAAAAACCTCAATTTTAGTTCTCGCGTCATCTTAATAGGTGCACTTTCTGCTTCTTTTGGGCTATCTGGCTGCATTCCCGATCCCAATTACCCCATTGAACCTGAAATTGAATTCATTTCTTTTAACGTCGATGAGAGCGAAAATGCGGTGCTGTCTATTCATTTTACCGATGGCGATGGGGATTTGGGATTAAATCAAAGCGACACGCTTGCGCCATATTGTAGCACCTGTGACCATCACTTCAATCTAAAATGTGAATACGATGAACTCCGAAATGGTGCGTGGACACACATCCCTTTAATTCCTGCCCAAGGACAGGTTCCGTTTTACTACCGAGTTCCCCGTGTTAAACCCTCGGGAACTCACCCTGCGCTTAATGGCACGATTGAAATAGCGATGAACACCTGGCATCTGCAGTCTGACTTCGACACATTGAGATTCAGAATGACGCTAGAGGATAGAGATCTCAATCTCTCCAATTCAGACACGACACGGTTAATTGTGAAGTAGAAGATCGTATGGCACTAAAATGGGCACCCTTTACGAGTGCCCATTTCTCTAAACAAATAGAGTACGATCAGAAAGTCCAATATCTATTTGTATATGCTTTTAACAGTTTTGTCCGAATGCAGAAAGGAATAAAAGCAAATCGGCAGCTGTTATCGTACCGTCATTATTTATATCTGCTGGGCAATCACTCCCTGCGGGAGCAAACGTACAAGTACCATCATCTACAGTAGCTCCATTTGTGAAGTTCTCTGCATCAGGGTAAGTACAACCGTAGCAGTCGTATGTACAAGTTGCATTATCTGCTAAATAGGCGGTTGCATTGTAATTGCAAGCTGTAGCATCGTTACATCCAAAAGCAGATGAGTTCGCCGCTCCAGGTGTTCCTCCATCAACCCAAGATGCTTGCCAGTTATTTCCGAACGCATTATCTGCAGCAAGTGTTCCTGCAACATACGTCGTGAGAATTTCAGGTATATATTCCAGAGAAGCTCCGCCACCGTTCGGGTTTCCAATAAGCGTATTGCCTAAAATACTGAACCCTGCACCTGGCCAAAGACCAGATGAAGCATACGTCACGGCATCAACAACATTGCCCCAGGCATCTTCAAGTGAAATTGCTTCACCACCGTTAGAAAAGTTACCAAGTTCCATTTCAAATACCTGATATCCATTTCCAGAATAGTTAAGCGTTCCACCACCACCAGCAACAGTCACTATCACAAACTCTCCCGCAGCGATAGATGTTCCTGCTGGGAAAACCAGTCCCAATTGAGGTGAACCAGAAGCAGAGTTAAAGAAATGATATCCGCTCAAATCTGCAGCGAGATCTCCTGAGTTATATAATTCACAGAATTCCCAATCAAAATCTTCACCTTGAGCAATGCTAGAATTATAATGTATCTCATTGATTAAGATAGAAGGCAAAGTGTAGTAACAAAGCGTGTTGTCTACAACTGTCGCATTGACATTGTAGTTTAATGCGAGCGCATCAAAACATCCTGTAACGATACAAGTCCCATCATCTGTCACAGCAGCAGGGTCATAATTGTCAGCTGTAGGGTCTGTACATCCAGGAACGTTTGAACAAGAGCCATCATCTTCTGACGCCAAAGGATCATAATTCACAAATGAGACATCCATACACCCAAGACGTACAACGTCCGTTGCAAGTACTGGTAACAATTTCCAAGATCCGTATGAAAAGAAATTCGGACCAGTCACACGGTAAGTGACACCCAATTCAACAACAGCAGTCATTGCCATATCAACCAATACACTATCTGAAACGGCATCATAACTGTCGGCAATAGTTGCAACCTTGACATTGCCAGATCCATCATCTAAAAGCCAATCTCCGTAACCTGCATCTGCATTAGATACTGGCGCCAATACTTGCGTTAAAACGCTTTCCCACTGCTCGTCATTGACTGCACCAGTCGTAAGGAGCTCAGCTGCTGGAACTGGGTTTCCTGAAGAAACAACTGTCGAAACAGCACCTACAATTTGACGTAAGCCGTAAACCTCAGATACAGTTCCAGAAATATCAACTAAATCTCCAGCGACTAGACCAGCACCAAGACACCAAATCGCAGAATAGGGTCCTGTGCCATTTTGAATAACAAATGAGGCGCTGTTAGCTAATGAGTTTTCTACGTCATAAACAGCTGTGACGACACCGCTCGTTAATACTTGACCTGTCACAAGTCCGCTTTGAATTTCCTGAATTGTTAAATTGGGAATGAACACACAAGATCCATCATCAGTAGTAGCTGCTGGATCATAGTTAGAAGCACCAGCATCAGTACAACCTCCGGTATCAACTGCACACCCACTCGAAAACTCGTGAAGACCTAAATTGCTCCAGTCGTTAGATGGGTTTACAATCCACTCACCATCGAATTCATTTGTACCTGCCGAAGCGAGCCACATTCCAGCGTTACCCGCATTCACGTCAGACTTACGTACCAGTGTACCATTTTGAGTCGCATTTAAAATACCTGACACTGTGAATCCAGAACCGGGATCAGGTCCTATCTCACCTATGAGGTCAACAAGTACAGTATCAGCACCCACAATTTCAGCAAGCGCATAAGTATCGTCGCCATTTGACAGATATATGTAAGTCATATCTGCAACTGCAAGTATCAATGGATCTGAAGAAGGGTGCGCTATAATGTATGTGCTGTTTGGAGCAACCGTTGCGCCAGCAGGAAAGGTTAATGACCAGTAATCAAATTGATCAGTCACATAAATTGCAGCAGGAGTATCACATCCATTGCTACAATTGGCCATTGTGTATTGATCTAGAAAAATTGTCGAACTAGTCGGATTGTAAAGCTCAATGTATTTGTTATTTGATGACCCTTCTGCGATCTCTGACACAAAGAGCGTACAAGATGTGCCTGAAAACTCACAGCTTCCGTCATCCACTGAGGCCGATGAATCGTAATTGTCAGCTGCGTCTGATGTACAACCGAAGAGAAGCACGTCGTTGACATCACGTGGTTGGATTTTAAATTCTCCAAAGGAATAATCTACAGACCCAGAAACTTGAACACTTGCGCCAACAGTTGTGAGACCAGCAGCTATTGCATTAAATCCTGCATCGTCGAGTACAACTGCGCCAGAGGCATCATTCACAGACCATTCGTTGTTGCCCAAAGCATCACTTTCAACCACGCCAGAAGTTTGGACCAAAACACCTTCCCACTGCTCTGCAGACACATCTAATGTAGAAAGTACTTCAAAAGCGGGAAGTGCATTGCCTTGACTGTTAATCGTAACTGAAGGCGAAGTGAGTTGTGTTAAGTCGAAATTCTCAGCAACAGTAGCAGACACATCAACCGCATCTCCAACTTGAAGGGCCACATTTGATCCATCTATCCAAATGCCAGAATAAGCGCCAGCGCCATCTTGTATTGTAGCTCTGCCACCATAGACTCCTGTAACAACACCTGAAGTCAAAACTGCGACACCCTCAAAAAGCCCAGTTTCCTGACCTATTTGAATCTCTGAAATTGAAGTATATGGAGAAGCCAAACAAGAACCATCATCGAAATCAGCCGCCGCATTGTAGTTCGGCGCAACTGCATCCGTGCATCCACCAACACCCACAGTAACGGTCCCTACCATACCTAAAGCGGCATGCGACCCTACTGAACAATCATAAGAATAAACGCCGGGTATTGTGAACATGTGAGCACCAATGCATACACCTGCAGCATCTCCGGACACAATTTCTAAGCCGAAAGATTCAGGGTTTTCGAAAGAGAGACCCGTTTGTGTATCAATGTCTCCATTCACATCGTGAGTACCACCGTTGTTAACCCAGAAAACAAGAGTTCCTATATCAACTGTTAAGTTAGCAGGCACAAATGCAAAACTAGATGCAGCAACCTCTATCCCTTCCAGATTACAAGCGTTTGCGAATGTGCAAGAACCATCATCAGATGTTGCAGTAGCATCATAGTTAGATGCATTTGGATTCGTGCAACCAGAAACAACAGGACCACAAGAGCCTGTGAACTCGTGAGATCCAAGACCTGTCCAATCGACATTATCTAAGACAATCCACTCTGAATCCTCAGTATCAGTTCCAGCAGAAGCAGCCCAATCACCATCGTTTCCTTTATTAACATCAGACTTACGAATCAATGAGTGATCTTGAGTTGCATTAGCAACTCCAGCAACCTCCCATCCAGAACCAGGATCTGCATCCCATGTTCCGATCATATCTAAGATTGTGTATTCTGTTTCATCACCTTGAACAAGCGCATATCCGTCATCACCGTTAGATAGGTAATTATGAAACTCGTCTGCTTCTGCAAGAATTTCTGGATTAGCACTTCCGTGAGCGATGATGTAAACATCACCCGCAGCAACTACTGCTCCTTCATCGAATGAATTCCAAAACTCGTAAACTCCAGGAGTCGTTGGCGCGTTACTCACACTTGGGTAAGCATATCCAGCTAAGCTAATGTCAGCATCTGTTGGGTTGTAAATCTCGAGGAACTTTGCAGAACCAAAACCTGAGCCCCCTTCAGCATACCCTGAGAAAAACAGGTCACACTGTGCCTGTGTTGAACATAGCGAAA
>JAPKBK010000161.1 GCA_028823435.1 Flavobacteriales bacterium | reverse complement strand
CGATATTGAACTTGAGACCCTGCTTCAGATTTTAAGAGAAGAACGATTTGTAACATGTCACAGTTACAGACAAGACGAGATAAATATGCTCATGCATGTCGCGGATTCAATGAAATTTCGACTGAATACGTTCACGCATATTCTCGAGGGCTATAAAGTAGCCGATAAGATGAAAGAACACGGGGCTGGGGGGTCAACCTTCAGTGATTGGTGGGCATATAAATATGAAGTAAAAGACGCAATACCTTATAACGGTGCGATTTTATACGGCCAAGGCATTACGACAGCATTCAACAGTGATGATGCAGAAATGGCACGGCGCCTTAATCAAGAAGCTGCGAAGGCCGTGAAGTACGGGCAAGTACCAGAAGAAGATGCCCTCAAATTTGTGACGCTTAATCCCGCAAAACTGCTACACATTGATCACAAAACGGGTTCAATAAAAGTGGGCAAAGATGCAGATATCGTGGTTTGGGATGACAATCCATTAAGTATGAATGCGCGAGCCGTCAGGACTTACGTAGAGGGAGAATGTCTCTTCAGTCTGGCGCAAGATTTGATTTTACGAGAGGCGATTCAGACCGAGCGTGCCCGTATCACAAAGAAGATGCTTGCAGCTGGATCAGAAGGTGGCACAATGAAAAAACCCACTGAGAAAATTCGCACACACTACCATTGTGATACAGAAACAGAGGAAAACAACTAAGTCATGAGATACGCACTACTATTCATACTTACAGGGCTTATGTCGATAACGTCCTTTTCTCAGCAGACTCCTGCTCCAGAACAAACACGTTCTATTCTCATCCTAGGTGGAACAGCGCATCTTGGCACAGGTGATGCCATAGAAGATGCTGCGATAGGTTTCAGAGATGGAAAAATCGACTTCGTAGGAAGGACCTTTCAAGCTGATAAAAGCAAGTATGATGACACTATAGACGCGACAGGGAAACAAATATATCCCGGATTTATTGTGACCAACACCACCTTAGGTTTGCAAGAAATCGGGGCCGTGAGAGCGACTCAAGATCAATATGAAGTGGGAACGTTCCGGCCAAATGTCAGAGCCATTATCGCCTTCAACACAGACTCCGAAATTACGCCTACCGTACGTTCAAATGGGGTGTTAATGGGCCAGATAACGCCACGTGGTGGTGTGATTTCCGGCGCTTCCGGTGTTGTTCAATTTGACGGATGGAATTGGGAAGACGCGTCAATAAAAATGGTGGATGGAATTCATTTGAACTGGCCTTCTACCCATCACAAACACGCTGTAGACGGGAAGGTTGATATACGTAAACGCAAAACATATACGCAGCAAATGCACGAAATTGAAAGATATTTCGAAGAAGCGCGTGCCTATGCAGAAGCGCATCCCGAACCTTCCACTTCTGTGATGGATGTCCGACACGAGGCCATGCGAGGCATTTTTGATGGATCGCTTGCGCTTTACTGTCACGCCTCTGACGTACGAGAGATTACAGAAGCAGTTCACTTTAAGCGTGAAATGGGAATAAAGCGTCTTGTGATCGTAGGCGGATACGACGCCTATCTCGTGGGCGATATTTTACGCGAAAACAATGTAAGTGTCCTTCTTACGAGCGTTCACAGGCTGCCGAGATTCACAGAAGATGACATTGATTTGCCCTACCGTTTGCCAAAACTACTCGCTGACGAAGGCGTCCTCTTTGCACTCCAAGTCGATGCCAGAATGACGGAGATGAATACCCGAAACCTTCCATTCTATGCTGGCACAGCCCGCAAGTATGGTCTTACAGAAGAGCAGGCAATCATGGCACTCACACGTAATCCTGCAAAAATATTGGGAGTGGATGATGTATGTGGATCCATTGAAAGAGGCAAAGACGCGACTTTATTTATCTCTGACGGAGATGCTTTAGACGTGCGTACAAACCATCTGACACATGCGTTTATTCAAGGTCGTACGATGGATCTTGACAACCGTCAAAAAGCGCTTTACAGAAAATTCCAAACCAAATACGGCGCGGAGTTGCTAGACTGATTCAGAAATTCGGAATGAAAAGGGTCTGGTGTTAATACCCGATTTTTGACCTTACGCGGGTAAGAACTTCGGAGGCTACAATACGGGCCTGATCTGCGCCATGTGACAGTGCAAGATCGATTTCTTCACGGTTCGCCATAAGCGCGTTAAAGCGAGCCCGTTCAGATTCAAAACCGTCGACTAGGGCTTCTAGCAGCGTTTTCTTTGCGTGACCCCAACCATATCCTCCCGCTCTTAAGGCGTCAGCCATTTTAAGAGCTTCTTCAGGAGAAGCGAGCAGTTCATACAGTTTGAACACAACAGAAGAATCGGGATCTTTAGGGTCTTCTAGAGGAGTAGCGTCTGTGATTATTTTCTTATTGATGGCCTTTTTCAATGTACCAGCATCGTCGAAAATATTAATCGTATTGTCTTGTGATTTTGACATCTTTCCGCCATCGGTACCTGGCACGTACATGGTTGATTTGCTTGTGAGCGCTTCTGGAAGAATGAGCGTATCTCCAAATTTGTGATTAAATCGAGATGCGACATCACGGGTCATTTCGAGATGCTGCATTTGGTCTTTCCCTACAGGAACCTTCTGGGCATCGTACATAAGAATGTCCGCTGCCATAAGCATGGGATAACCGAAAAGCCCAGCATTTACATCCTCTAGACGGTCAGATTTATCCTTAAAGCTGTGGGCCAAACCGAGGCGAGAATATGGAAACATACATTGTAAGTACCACGCCAATTCAGTGACCTCTGGCACATCGCTCTGGCGGTAAAACACACTCCTCGACACATCCAGTCCGCAAGCCATCCATGTCGCTGCAACTGCGTATGTGTTGTTTTTGAGGAGCTCTGCATCCTTGATTTGCGTTAACGAATGCATATCTGCGATGAACAGATATGAATCGTTTGCGGGGTCATTTGCGAGATCTATGGCAGGCTTAATTGCACCGAGGATGTTTCCAAGATGTGGCGTTCCGGTACTTTGTATGCCTGTGAGTATGCGTGCCATTTTCTTATGCGAAGATCAACAGAACTCGTTGAACGCCTGTTTCAGGTGTTCAGAGATCGCCTCTGCAGTATTTCCTTCAATGTGATGACGCTCTACCATCATCGCCAACTTGCCATCTTTAAAAAGCGCAATACTTGGAGACGAAGGAGGGTAGGGTAGCATAAACTTACGCGCTTGTGCGACCGCTTCTATATCAAAGCCTGCAAAAGAAGTTGTAAGATTGTCAGGTGTTTTTTCATTTGCGAGACACGCTTTTAATGCCGGGCGCATAGATCCTGCAGAGCAACCACAAACACTATTTAGAGCGACAATTGTCGTTCCCGGTCTTTCCAGTGCCGAGCTTACATCTTCAGGAGTAAGTAATTCTTCGAAACCGACCTCTACGAGCTCGGCTTTCATTGGGGCGACTAATTCAGCTGGATACATTATTTATTGGGGTTAAATGTCGATTTTAATTCAAGTTCTGTGTATTGCGCGTCATGTATTGGTGAAGGCGCATCTATCATGACGTCTCTTCCTGAGTTATTCTTCGGGAAAGCGATAAAATCACGAATAGAGTCAGATCCACCAAACATAGCGCAAAGTCTGTCAAATCCCAGCGCTAACCCTCCATGAGGCGGAGCGCCGTACTGGAATGCATTCATAAGGAATCCAAATTGAGCCTCGGCTTCTTCCTCCGTGAACCCGAGAAGATCAAACATCCGCGCCTGTAATTCTCGGTCGTGAATTCTTATTGATCCGCCACCGATTTCGACCCCGTTAATGACCATATCATATGCGTTCGCCTTTACTTTTCCAGGATCGGAATCGATAAGCGCAAGTTGATCTGGTTTCGGAGACGTAAATGGATGGTGCATTGCATGGTAGCGATCGGTTTCTTCGTCCCACTCTAGAAGTGGGAAGTCCATGACCCAAAGAGGTTTAAAGACCTTCGGGTCGCGTAGTCCCATTTCATCGCCAAGGTGAAGTCTGAGCTCACCCAATTGCTTTTGAGTTTTATCTAATCCACCTGAAAGAACCAAGATTAAATCACCCTTTCCTGCGCCTGTTTTTTCAGCCCAATCCGAGCGTGCCTCTTCATCGAAGAACTTATCTACGCTACTCTTTGTCGTGCCATCCTCATTTACTCTACAGTATATCAGTCCTTTTGCGCCAATTTGTGGACGTTTCACCCAATCGGTAAGTTTATCCAATTGCTTCCTCGTGTATGCAGCTCCCCCCGGCACCACGATGCCAAGTACCGTTTCTGCAGAATCGAACACTCCAAACCCCTTTCCTTGAGCCACATCACACATGTTGACAAACGCCATCCCAAATCTGACATCCGGCTTGTCAGAACCATACAGACGCATCGCATCGTCATAATCCATTCTCGGGAAATCTTCAATCTCTACATCGAGAACCACTTTAAAAAGGTGGCGGACCATGCCCTCGAATGTATTGAGGATATCCTCCTGCTCTACAAATGCCATTTCGCAGTCTATCTGCGTAAACTCAGGCTG
>JAPKBK010000010.1 GCA_028823435.1 Flavobacteriales bacterium | reverse complement strand
AAAGGCGATGGGAGAGAGGAGCTTCTTAGCTTTATTGAGGTGACGAATCAGCTTTTTTAACCTCTGCAGAACCGTCATCTTTCATAACCCCTATTCTTTTTGCCAGTTCCCTCGTAAAGCCACGTAGCGCCTCAGCATGAGGTTTGTCTGACGTTGAGCGTTCAAAAGTGTCTGCAAGTGTCATCATTGTTTGGCATATAAAATGGCGCATCTCTTCAACACTCATGTCCTTCGTCCAAAGGTCCATATTCATGAGTCGACCGTCCTTGTCATCCCACATGGCAAGTGACATGGCCTTTGAGGTTCTTTGCGCACTGTCTTCTCCTTCAGCAGACCAAACGATGTCTGTGGGCACATGGTTCTCATCTGTGGATACTGTAATTTTAATAATGTTATCTGGCATCATATTTTAATGTTCGGGTCTGTAAGATTTAAGAAACGGTATGTGATCGTGTTCGTTAAATAATTCTTCAATTGTTGTTTCAGGATTTCTGTCCATATAATCTTCGACGATACGCCACCCCATCCAAATCCCTAATCGGTCAGGGCTTTCCTGTGGAATTGCCCCAGCTTTTGTAAAGGGTCCATCTGAGAGCCATCTCTTATAAATGGTTCGGTTCGTTTCAAAAAGCACTTTAGAGGGTTGCAATTCCAGCCATATAGCACTTTCATTTGCTTCAGCCCAATGCAATTTATCGGGCGTCCAGTCCATCAGAAGATGGTCGTGGAGTTCGGGCAAACATTTTTTCATAAGCCATAAAACCTTCCCCCAGTACAAGATGTCATCAATGCATCTTTCGCCTGTATATCCTGACGCCGAAAAGTAGACCAACAGCCATCCTCTAAAGGTGTCTCCAGCCATAAGGTCGGGGTGCATTCTGAGTTGTTGATACTGAGGGAATCGGTCAGGAGGAAGGAGTCCGACAATGTGATGGTCTGGACCTAGAAACCATTCCACCCCCACTGCGACATATTCCTTCCTCGGATAAATGGCGAAGTTGAATCCACTGGGCATCCAAACAATGGTCGGAATGGTCTCCTTAGGCATGAATGCATGGAAGCGCTTAAATCCTTCTTCCAGTGTTTTTTCGACAGATTGTAAATACGCTTTGTCCCCAGAGGTGGTGTCAATGGCTTCCAGTGTCTCCTCAGTGTCGGGATGTGAAACAAATCGGCGCAACTCTTTTATTGTTGAGATCTTGTTTGCAGCGCCTATTTTCAGGATGTCTTCGGCGTAGTCCACCCAAAATGAACCGTATTTCAATTGAAGGGTATTCAATGCGAGGCTGTCATTGCCTGGTAGATTTTGAATGTCCTCGATAAAATTAAGGGTTGAGAAAGGCGCATCGAATACAACAGAAGATGGTTCAACTTCCCATTTATCGTGGGCGCATGATAATAAAATAAAAGAAATAAACATTGCAAAGCACAGTGAAAACGGGCTTTTAAGTCTTGTACACAATAGGCATCTCAATAACGTGGTACGAATTTCGCTTGTTCCCATGCATTCTACGTTTAATTTTACTTTAACAACTGCAAAGATGAGCACACTTATGCGTACTATTCAAACTTCCCTTCGTTCAACCTTAATATTGGTTGCTTTTTCTGCTGGATCCAGCTTGTTTTTCTCGACACAATCAAGCGCTCAGGACTTTAAGATGGGTCTTGCGATCACTCCAAACACAGCGTGGATGGTGTCAACCGATTATGATCATGAGACACTTGGCGCGAAAGTCAACTTCGGTTTTGAGTTCATAGCTGACGTGTTATTCTCAGATAACTACGCTTTAGGTTTGGGTGTCAACATTTTTAATACGGGAGGTGATGTTCGTTATTTGGTTCAGGATCCAGAAGACGATGACTTCCTGATGAATGTCGACAGAACTTTCAGACTACAATATGTTGAGCTTCCGTTAACGTTTAAGATGCGAACAAATCAGATCGGATACACGACTGTTTTTGGACGTTTTGGCTTAGGGTTAGGGATGAATATTAAAGCGGAAGCAGACGAAGCCAGGTACAGGAGTTACCGAGAAATCACAAATGGAGAGTGGTCAACTTATGATGTCGGTGGATCCCCAATTAGCGACCGAATTCCGATAGATTCCGACATTAAATTGTTTCGCGCATCGATGATTATCGGTGGAGGAATCGAACGCACTCTAAGTGGAGAGACTGCCTTGGTGGTCGGCTTGAATTACAATGCATCTTTCACCAATACGCACAAGGATGTTAATCTGATTAACGTTGACAATTCCCAATCACCTGTTGTCGTTTCAAATGATGTCTCTACAGGCGAGATGAAAGGACATGACAGTTTCATCTCTCTTTCTGTAGGCATACTTTTTTAAATGGCCTTTCATCCTCACAAAGTCGCTGAGTATATTTCCTCTTGGCTCAATTCCTATGCAGATGCTGCCAGATTTGATGGTTTCGTTTTGGGCGTTTCGGGTGGGATAGATTCAGCGGTAACCGCTACGCTATGTCTGATGACTGGCAAGCCTGTCTATGTTGTTGACTTACCGATTCATCAAAATCCAACTGAATTAGAGAGGTCAAAAGAGTTGTGTGTTTCTCTATCTCAAAGGTTCTCTAACATGACGGTTTTACGCGCTCCACTTACGGAAGTTTACGAAGCAACAAAAGCAGCTTTGCCCGACGTTGGAGACTTGTCACAGGGACTTGCGCTGGCAAATACACGTGCGCGATTGCGCATGACTTTTCTCTATGCAATTGGTGCTCAGAGAAGGGCATTGGTCGTGGGGACAGGAAATAAAATTGAGGATTTCGGTATAGGTTTCTTTACGAAATATGGTGACGGAGGCGTTGATGTGAGTCCCATCGCTGATTTGATGAAATCGGAAGTCTATGTGTTGGGCAGAGCGCTCGGGGTTCCGCAAAGTATTCTTGAAGCAGCACCGACAGATGGGCTTTGGGGAGATGGTCGGAATGATGAAGACCAAATCGGTGCGTCCTACGCAGAGCTAGAAATAGCCATGACATTCTCAGAAGAAAAGGGGGATTCAAATACGCTAGAAGGTCGTGAAAAAGAGGTTTACGAAATTTACACACGTCTGAACAATGCAAATCGGCATAAAATGGACCCTATTCCCGTGTGCACTATCCCGAGAGATTAATCTGAGTCACGCTTTGTTTTTCGTGTCAATTACAATCGTTACAGGTCCATCGTTGATCAGTTCCACTTCCATATTTGCCCCAAATTTTCCGGTTGAAACTTCCTTTCCAAGGTTGTTTTCGCATTCTTTGACAAAGCGTTCATAAAGTGGAATGGCCTTTTCAGGGCGCGCCGCTTTGATAAATGATGGTCTTGTCCCTTTTTTCGTCGAGGCATGAAGCGTAAACTGAGAGATTACTAACAAATCACCTCCAACTTGAGCGATATTCAGATTCATTTTCTCTTCAGAGTCCGAAAAAATCCTGAGTTCAGTTATTTTACGTGCCAACCAGCGCACATCCTCATCGTTGTCGAGGTCTTCTATTCCTAGTAAAACAAGGAGTCCCAGTGCGGTTTGGCCTAAGATCTCACCATTGACTTTAACAGAAGATTTCGATACCCTTTGAATAACTGCTCTCATGTGCGAAAGTTACCTCATGAAACGCTTCTAAAATGGCTTCTCATTGCTACCTTTACTTATTCAATTGAAACGCATTTTATAACGGATTATATGCCTACCATCACTGCCTCTACTGCTCCGGCTACCTTGAAACAAGCTCAAGATATGGGCCTGACTTCTGATGAGTTTTCTGCCATCAAAAAGATTCTTGGCCGCATACCGAATTTTACGGAAATGTGTATATACTCTGTGATGTGGAGTGAACACTGCTCGTACAAGAATTCCATTAAATGGCTGAAGACGCTCCCTAAGGATGGAGATCAAATGCTTGTTAAAGCTGGCGAAGAGAACGCGGGCATCATCGATTTGGGTGACGGTATAGGGTGCGCATTTAAGATTGAAAGTCACAATCACCCATCTGCTATTGAGCCATACCAAGGCGCAGCTACTGGTGTGGGTGGTATCAATAGAGATATTTTCACGATGGGTGCCAGACCGATTGCACAACTGAACAGTTTGCGATTTGGCGATCCAGAACATCCACGTACGAAATGGTTGGTTGAAGGCGTTGTAAAAGGTATCGGAGATTACGGAAATAGTTTTGGGATTCCAGTGGTGGGGGGAGAAGTTTTCTTCGACCCTTGCTACCAAGTGAATCCCCTTGTTAACGCTATGTCAGTAGGTCTGTTAGATGCAAATGAAATCATTTCTGCAACAGCAAAAGGCCCTGGGAATGCTGTTTATATTGTAGGCTCAGATACAGGAAAGGACGGCATTCAAGGTGCTTCTTTTGCTTCAAAAGACATCACGGAAGACAGTGCAAATGATTTGCCATCTGTCCAAGTGGGGGATCCTTTTCAAGAAAAACTTCTGATGGAGGCTTCGCTTGAACTTGCAAAATCCGATGCAATTGTTGGGATGCAGGACATGGGGGCTGCTGGCATTACGTGTTCTACTTCTGAGATGAGCGCTGCAGGGGATGTGGGTATGGATATCTATCTAGACCGGGTCCCATTACGTCAATCAGACATGGAGCCATTTGAGATTCTTCTTTCAGAGTCTCAGGAAAGAATGCTTGTCGTTGTTGCAAAGGGAAAGGAGCAAATTGTTGAGGATATTTTTGCCAAATGGGACCTTCATGCCGTTCCTATCGGAGAAGTCACCGAGGGGGATACAATTAACTTCTTTGTTGCAGATGAAGTTGTAGCGCAAGTACCAGCATCTACACTTGTGCTAGGTGGTGGAGCCCCAGTCTACGAGCGTGAATATTCTGAACCTGCGTCGTATGCTGAATCGTTGGCTTTTGATCCCGCCTCAGTTCCAGTCCCTTCATTAGATGAAGCCATGGCGTTGGCTCATGATCTTATTTGCTTGCCGAACATTGCGTCTAAAAAGTGGGTTTGGGAACAGTATGACAGCATGGTAGGTACGCTCAATAGAACCACAAATCGGCCTTCAGATGCTGCGGTGGTTGCTGTACGAGGATCAAAAAAAGGGCTTGCCATCACAGTCGATTGTAATGCAAGGTATGTCCAAGCGGACCCGGAAATCGGAACGGCCATAGCCGTTTCTGAAGCTGCGCGAAACATCAGTTGTACAGGAGCCACTCCTTCAGCAATTACGAATTGCTTGAATTTCGGAAATCCATATAACCCAGAAGTGTATTGGCAATTTGTGGGTGCAATTAAAGGAATGACCCGAGCGTGTGAAAAGTACAGCACACCCGTTACCGGCGGCAACGTGAGTTTTTATAACCAAACAGCGAATTCGGATGGTACCTCAACCTCTGTTTTCCCCACACCGACAATAGGTATGGTGGGGATTATTCAGGATAGGGATCAACATATGTCCCTCAACTTTAAAAAGAAAGGTGATTTAATTTTCCATCTTGGAGAGCTGTCAGATTGCATTAACTCATCGGAATACCTTGCAAATATGGTGGGGGTGAAACAATCACCAGCGCCTAAATTTAATTTAGATGCAGAAGCGGCGCTACATACTTGCATTAGAGCACTGATTTCAAAGCAACTTGTGACTGCAGCACACGATATAAGTGATGGAGGTCTTTTCACTACTTTGCTGGAAATGTCTATGCCAGATATGTTAGGTTTTGATATTGTTTCTGACGATGAACTTCGTTTGGATGGCTTCTTATTCGGAGAAGCTCAGGGTAGAATCATCGTGACTTTGGCGGAGGAAGATCAGGATGACTTTTTTGATGTCTGCGATGCGAATAAAGTGGGTGCCGTGCTTCTAGGGCATGTTACAAAGGGGAAAATCGTCGTTGACGAAAAGCATTTCGGTTTTTGTTCAGAGCTTCGGGCTTACTATGACAATGGATTTGAAGAAGCACTGGATTTATAATCTACAATAGATCGTTTCATGAGTTTACGCCAATTTGTATTTAGTAAAACATTTATAAAAACTATTTTAGTAGTTGGCGTAGCTTGGGTTCTGATACTCGGCGGGAGCATGTTGTTTTTGCAATTTAACAGCCGACCTTGGTCTGAGCGTCACATTCCTTATCTCGTCGGTATGCCAATGGATTCCGCTTATATGGTGATAGAAGACTTGGCGCTCCTTCCCATTCATCTGGACTCGGTATATAGCGCTTCTGCAATACCTGGAACAGTCCTTGAGCAATCTCCTCCAGCTGAAAGTTCAGTTAAAAGCGGACGTCCCGTGTACCTCACAACTTTCAGGATCATTCCTCCGCAAGAACGCATCACCGTTTATGAAGGGCAAGATGCCGGATTGGCTAGAAACATTCTTGAAAGAAAGGGCTTTATTGTTGAGGAGCGAGAGGAGCCTAATGTCATCCTTGATGGTAAAGTTGTAAGAGTGGAATCGAATGGGGTTTTACTTTCTCCTGAAGACAGGCGCAAACGCAATTCTAAAATAATTTTATTCGTAGGAAAATCTTCACTTCGGAGCGTTCGCATCCCATGGCTCTCAGGCTTAAATCTAGTGGATGCTTCCGAAAAACTAACAGAATCTTCACTTTCTATCGGTTATGTAGAATTTGGAGACAGTGTGGTTACTTCACAAGACTCGGCACGGGCTATTGTTGTTCGTCAATATCCATCCTCATCTTCTGGAGTTGTAAAAGCTGGAACTTCCGTAGATTTGGTATTAAATACGGTCCTTAACTAAAGCACTATGAAAAGAATTTGCCCTCTGTTTTTCAGCTCTATATTCTTCCTTTCTTTGGTGGCGCTTCCTTCTTCAGTCAGTGCTCAGGAACTCGAACGCGACTTGGTTTTTACGCCAAATGAGCTTCCGTCTGAATCTCATGCCACATCTTTAAATCTTCAGATTCGTGGTGGCAGCCCTCCGATGGTGCTTCCATTTTTAGATGATTTTGCTTGGCCGAGTTTTTTTGAGGAATCAGGTGTTGATAGGCCAGAGCTCGTAAGATGGGATTCTAGCCCTGTAAGAAGAACCACAACTTTTGCACTTAATCCACCCACGATAGGAGTGGTTACGCTTGATGGATTAGATGCGGGTGGCTATCCATATGAATTTAATGGTATCGATGCGCACGGCTGGGCGGATACATTAACGTCGAGAGAAATATATTTAGGTGGCCTGACGGCAAATGATGACGTGACATTGTCGTTTTGGTACGAAGGAGGTGGAATTGGTAATGCGCCTGACCTTGGAGAAGACTCTTTAATTGTGGAATTCAAATCCATAGGTTCAGAAGGAGACTTGTGGACAAGGGTGTGGCAGGATTCTCTCGTTGAAATCACAACTGAATCCTTTACGCAAGTGGTGATCCCCATTTCTGATGGCATTTTTCTCCACAACACTTTTCAATTTAGATTCCGGAACTATGGAACGTTAATGGGCAATGCAGATTTATGGCATATTGATTACGTGTTTGTCGCTGAGAACGGTATTACAGGCAATCCGATTGAAGAATTGGCATTTCAATACCCACCGTTTACTTTATTAAGATCGTTCTCTGCGATGCCTTGGACTCACTATTCCGACAATCCCGAATTTTTCATCAATGACACGTTGGTTGTCGGACATACTAATTTCGGAATGGGTCTCAACAATCAAGAAAATACTGGGATTTCTATTCAACTTGAAGATTTGGACCCCATTGCCTTTGAGAATGAATTTATTCAAAACGTGAGCGTTTCAGAAGGGCCGTTCTCGACAGAATATATGGCTGATTTGCTGGACTCTCAAGGTGATCCTGCCTCTATATTATTCAATCCAGCCTCCTCAGATTCAACAGCGATTTTCGATGTTTCACTGTGGGAAAATGAAGTCGGATACTATACAAATCAATCTGGTGTGTATGACAATGACAGCATAGGTTTCTCTCAGGTCTTTACAGATTATTACGCATACGACGATGGCACTGCCGAAAAAGCTTATGCTCTTGAAGCTACTGGAGGCCAACTCGCAGTTCGATATCCACTGGCGATTCCAGATACCTTAGATGGATTGCTGATTCACTTTACGCCTTTTTACGACAATGCCGAATTGGAAACGTTCGTCATTAAAGTTTGGGCTGATGATGCAGGTGTTCCTGGGGAACAAATCGACATCATGTATCAATTTCACTCCCCACAATATTTTACTGAGGGATATGATGTGTTTGCCTACTATGCCTATGACAATCCTGTACCTGTAAGCGGTATTATTCACGTTGGGTTCATTCAACAGAATGTAGAGCGATTAAATATCGGGTTAGATAAAAATTCAAATGCAAATGCAGGTAACCTTCATTATAAATTGAGTCCAGGAAGCAATTGGCTCGCTTCAGAAATATCTGGTTCCGTGATGGTTCATCCTGTTTTGAGAGCAGGAAAGGTATTGCCATCAAGTATCGATGACATAGAGACTGTTGCTAATGGTGAAATCTCCTCTGAGCTTTATCCCAATCCTACTTCTTCTGAAGTATCATTTAGGACCTATGAAGATATGGTTTGGTCAGTCTATTCTTTGAATGGCAGGGAGCTCATGCGCGGTGAATCAACTCCATCTATGAAAGTAACGATTGATACTTCTCATCTCCCAGCGGGCATGTATTGGGTGGGTATGTTGAATACTTCTACGTCTAAGTCGTCAGGTAAAAAACTTATAATATTGCCTCAATAAAAAAATCTAACATGAGTGAAGAAGATAATATTGAAGATAATATTGATGAGTCAGAAGAGCTCTTTGAACATCACAGGATAGAAGCAGATCCGGGGCAACAACCGCTTCGGGTCGATAAGTTTCTCATAAGCCGAATCGCGAATATTTCGCGCAATAAATTGCAAATTGCCGCAAAATGTGGATACATCCGTATTGATGGCAAATCTGTGAAGTCAAATTTTAAAATCAAGGCTGGCCAAGTCGTGACTGTTGAATTGCCTCAGCCTGTTTATGAATTTGAACTTGTTCCTGAGAAGATGGATCTCAATATCATTTATGAGGATGATACGGTTATAGTCTTAAATAAACCCACAGATTTAGTGGTCCACCCTGGTCACGGGAACTACAGTGGGACTTTAGTTAATGGGATCCTTCATCATTTACAGAATCTGCCATCTGTCGCCGGGTCACCTACGCCTCGTCCAGGTTTGGTCCATAGGTTAGACAAAGATACAACTGGCCTTATGGTGTTAGGAAAGACCGAGCGCTCCCTCACCGAACTTAGTGAGCAATTCTTCGAGCGGTCAGTAGAAAGACGATATCATGCGCTCGTATGGGGAGACATAAGAGAAGACGGAAGAATCGAAGGGCATGTCGGTCGTTCTAGAAGCAACAGGACGGTTCAAACGGTCTATGTTGATGGAGATGAAGGGAAGCATGCCGTAACGCATTATCGAGTTCTTGAGAGATTGGGCCCCGTCACTTTGGTAGAATGTAAACTTGAAACAGGAAGAACACACCAAATCCGTGTTCACATGCAACATATCGGTCACCCTTTGTTTGGTGATCCACGATATGGGGGTAATGTTGCTGTGAAGGGTTCGCCAGGAGGGAAGTACAATTCATTCCTTCGCAATTGTTTCAGTATTCTACCCCGTCAGGCACTTCACGCAAAAACGCTTGGCTTTATTCATCCTGGGACAAAAGAATTCGTTTCTTTTGAATCTGATATCCCAGCAGATATGGCTGAAATCATTTCTAAATGGAAAACGTATCTCGAAGGAATAGCGAGATAAAAGAGAGACTCAATATTATTTAACCTTTCTCAAGGTTCTCTTTTTCAATCAGTGCCTTTTCCCAGTTTGCGAGAAGATCGTCGTGAACCTTTTGTATTTCCTCAAATTCATAACTGAGTTCAGTCATCTTATTCCTATCGCTGGGATCAACGTTGGCGACTTCCTCGTTCTTCGATTTTAAGTTGACCTCAGCCTCTGACACTGCTTTCTCGAGTCGCGCCACATTTTTGCTGGCCTTCCTGAGTGCCTTGTCTCGGGATTTTCGAGTTTCATAGTCGTCTTTGTGGTTTGAAGGTTGTTTTTCTTCTCTCGTTGAAGACACACTTTTCTTACCCTTACTTAACGTTCTTTCTCCAGTTTTTGATGCCTCATAAGCGCCTATACTTTCTGCATGCTTGATATGGAGGAAATTCTTGATATCTCCGATGTATTGCTTCAATCCATTTGGCGTCACCTCATTGACGAATTCCGTTAACCCAGAAAGGAAATCTCTGTCGTGTGACACCACGATGAGAGATCCATCAAAAGATGCCAGAGCCTCTTTAAGCACTGATTTTGACTTTAAGTCGAGGTGGTTCGTAGGCTCATCCAAGATGAGTACGTTATATGGGTGAAGTAAGAGTTTACAAAGCGCCAATCTGGCTTTCTCTCCTCCACTTAATACGCTTACCTTCTTATCTACGTCCTCGCCTGAAAAGAGAAAGGACCCCAGCATTGATCTAAGATTCACCTTGCTCTCTAATGTCACTTCAGCTTCGAGTGTTTCGAGAACGGTAATTTTCGGGTTTAATTCTTCAGCCTGATTTTGAGCGTAATAACCGATATCGACATTGTGTCCCTTGATGAGATCCCCCTCAAACGATTCTAGTCCGAGTAATATTCTGGTTAATGTGGTTTTCCCCGCACCATTTTTCCCGACAAAAGCTACTTTTTCTTGCCTTGCCATAATGAAATCTAATCCCTTAAAGACATCTAAGTTCCCAAATGATTTGCAAAGCCCTTTGGCTTCAAAGACCACTTTTCCAGATCTGGGTGCAGGCGGAAACCGAAATTTAATTTTTGCATTGTCTGCTGAGTCGACTTCTACCCGTTCTAGCTTGTCAAGCTTTTTAATCAAAGATTGCGCAAATGCGGCTTTGTTTTTCTTGGCTCTAAATTTATTGATCAGCACTTGCGTCTCTTCAATGTACTTCTTTTGATTTTTTGATGCTTGCAACTGCCTCTCACGTTCCTCTTCTCTCCAAACTTGGTACTTAGAATATGGCGCCTTAAAATCATATAATTTGTATGGACTTATTTCAATGGTCCTTTCCGTTAAAGTATCCAGGAACATCCTGTCATGTGAAATAAGTAAAATAGCGCCAGCATAGTTTTTTAGAAAACCCTCTAACCACTCGATACTCTCAATATCAAGATGATTTGTAGGCTCGTCAAGCAGCAAAAGATTGGGGTTCGTTAAAAGAAGCTTTGCAAGCTCCACTCTCATTTTCCATCCTCCGCTGAACTCACTCATTTTCCTTTGTAAGTCTTCATCTTTGAAGCCCAAACCTTGTAAAATACGATGGATGTTTTCCTCTAAATTGCCTGCGCCTATAATATCCAATCTCGTATTGGCATCAGTGAGTTCATCTATCAGCCTTGAGTACTCACTGCTTTCATAATCCAGTCTCGAAGAGATCTCTTCAGTAATTTCCGAAATACGTGCTTCCAATTGTTTTACTTCAGCAAAGGCACTCGCAGCTTCGTTAAATACGGTTTCACCTTCATTGTGTGCCATCTCCTGGGGTAGGTATCCTATCTTATAATCGTTGGGATAGCTGACAGTTCCCTCAGATGGCTTGTTTATCCCCGCAAGGATATACATCAAGGTTGACTTCCCCGCACCATTTCGTCCGACAAGTCCTATCCTCTCCCTCTTACCTATGAATAAGTTTAATCCTTCGAATAGTGTCCGTTCTCCAAAGTGAACCCCAAGTTGTGTGACTGTTAGCATGCGGCGGCAAATGTCGTAAATAAAAAACGGGAAGCTACAAAGCCTCCCGTTTTAAGTTGAATATCTTCAATAAATCAGTAATGCCATAGATCGTGCTCCAGTAAGAACAATTCCTCTTTGATTCGTTCAGATTCGGCGAGCGCATCCATTCCTCTTACGTAACCCTTCACGATACGATCATATACATTTGATTCCTTCACGATATAACTGGAGAAATATCTTTTTTGGAACAAGTCCTCATACGTTCTGCGTTGAGCATCATTGAACAGATTGAAGGCTTCAGAATGTGCGAAGACTTCTCTACACTCAGGATAGTACAACCAAAACAGTGGCTGATAACCGATGCTTTCACCGTCTCTAAATTCTTCTATAAGCGGAGCAATTCCAATAATCCTTACATATCTTTCACTTCTTTGTCTGTCCCAAATCCAATCTTCTTTCAAACGGTATCTCGTAATATATTCAGAGCTAATTGCTGTTTGCTGTTTTTCTGATTCGATCTCTTCACCATCATCATCGTACTTTTTGATGAAAGTGACCGGGTTAAGCTTACTTCGAACACTGTCAACACTTAGTTTATTTCTGACGTAAAACTCGTCTTCATCACCTGCTGGACCCGCGCCATAAGCTTGCAAAGAACCGTCTATAAGTAGCCCCTCCTTGATCACGTCGAAAAGGTTCTTTCTATTTTGAATAGGCTCTATAGGGTAGAAGAAAGGATGATTTATTTTTTGTTTTAAATCCATCTCTTGCCAGAGACGCTTAGAATACATGACGTCAGCTTCACGAAGATAAGGGTATGGTATCACTCTTTTCTCGAACCTGGTTTGCCTCACGTATGCGCCGTCAAGAACGTCTTGTACTTGTGCGTCACCTTCAAATGACACTGAGAAGATTGCTATAATTAGCAGTGTAAATTTAAAATAATTGCTCATCATCGTTTCTTTTTACTTTATGACTTTCAAACTCAGATTTAAAATACGAGTTGTTTTGTCAGGCATCCGTACTTTGATATCCTCAAAGAAAAGACGGGTTCCAGGTCTTGCCTTTCTGAGTAGTTTTTCCTGTTGGGATGTGATTTTATTATTGGAAGACTTTTCACTTGAAACCACGCCATCTTTACTCATTGTAATTGTAAAGCCTATTACTACTGGTTTTATTTGAAATGCAAAATCGGGCATCTTAGGCACTACGGCAGTGAATGAAAGTATCTCATTCGTTTTGATCAAATTGTTAGTCGGATCTTTTCCTCCCCACCATGGCAAAGGATCAGGAATTCTTTTGACGACGAAATCACGCTGCCCAAGATTACTGATTGACCCATCTGGCATTTCACCTTTCACAGATATTATCGCTGTCTTGTTCGAATCTTTAGAAGGTTCAACGATATATGTTCCGTCACTCTGCTTTTTAATCTTGTGACTTCCCGAGATGCTCACACGCAATTTGTCGCTAGGTACTCCTGGTACACTGATCTCTACTGGATTCGCGACGCCTCTGTAGAAGACATTCATCTTTGTAGGAGAGACAACAAGCGCAGGTTCTGCAATCGTAAATTTAGGAGTGAAAAATTGTTCAGATAGCATATCTCCCTCAGGACCTTGGTACCTGATGACACCCTTGTATTGGTATTGTCCGAGACTCATGCCTCTTGATGACATCGCCAAAAGACCTTGACCTTGCTCATTAACCTGCAAAGGCTCAAGATTTGTATAATCTAACGCTGAAGAATCTTTGCCATCCCATTTGTAGGGATCAATATATACCTCTGGTTTTTTCGTTTTATCAAAAGCCGCAAGGAAAATATTGGCTCTCACTGTGTCTCCTCTTAGAATATAGTTTGATAGCGGTACAGTCAACCCCACGACATCATCGAACTTTAAACTTTTTGCATCTGTACTGCTAAGTAGCCATCCGATCGCATCTTCTTCTGCATCTCTAATGTCAATAATCATTTTAGACATGAGCGGCATCACCGCTGCCAAGGGCATTTTGTGGAAGTTTGCGATTTCCCATGACACCATTTTGTCGGCCTTCATTTCTTGTTCAAAGGAGAACCGTTCGTTCAATGATTTTTTTGTATTTTCAGGCAGTTCGAGAACAAACCCATTGATATCTGTCACACTTATGCTTAGAAGGTAGTCACGGTATTTCTGTACAGCAACCTTAATCCCATTTGCAGTCCATTCACCTTCAATCGGGTTGTTTTCATCTGCCCCCACCATGTATCGTGTTAAAGATTGATATTCATCTTTTACCCGAATGTAGGCCAGGTTTAACGTGGTGTCTTTTCCGTTATCATCAACACCGATGTAATTTTCAAAATCCACCAGTTCTTGTTCTTCAAAATCACCTGATGAAGTAGACAAGCAACGTGCTTTCAGTTGAGTGATATAGCGCACCAAGTCATCGGATTTTTTGACAATTGTCTGAGCTTCGTCGAAAAACGGTGCTACTTTAACGGGTTCGCTTCCATATTTTCCTTCTAAAGCAGTGTACGTATCGTAAATTTTTGATGAAAGCGTAGACTGTGTTTGAAGTAGACTGTTTTCAACTTTCACGAAACCATCTAAAACTTCTTTAGAAATATTTAACGCCAGAAGTGCAGTAAGGACGAGGTACATCATCCCTATCATTTTCTGTCTTGGGGTCTCTTTTGCTCCTGACATATCTAGCTACCTTTGTTGCCCATTGCATTGAGCATGTTGCCGTAAACAGTATTAAGAGAGGCAAGGTTTTGTGCAAGTGCAGCAATGTGCTCTTTGTAAGCCTTTGTATCCTCTACACTGTCGTTAAGCGTTTTCACCAACTCACCCATCCCAGAATAAAGCTCTTTATTTGCCTCTAGCTGTTGAAGCTGCATCTCATACATGGCATTCAAAGAGCCGAGATTGGTGTTCATACGCTCCAAGTTCTGTCCAGCAGCATTTCCAGCTTCCTTTGTCCCAACGAGACCTGTCAATGACTCAGAAACCCCTTCGTAGGTGTTTGCCATTTCATCAACCCTATTTGATGCTTTTACAAGTGAATCGCTGAATTCTTGAGTCGCTCCTGCAGCGTCTGCCATGTCACTCATTTTACTTGCTTGGTCGCCAAGGTTCCTCATTCCATCCCCAAGGTTCTTGAGTGTTTTAGAATCAATGTTTGCATCTTTGAGTAGAGAGTCAAACTCCTCCACAGCTGTTGTTGCAGTTGTAGCGTCCTCACCTTCATATCGCAATTCTGGATGAACCAATGACCAATCCGGTTCGCTATGTGCTGGTGGCTCAAGTGCAGAAAAGAAGAAAATCAAGGCCTCTGTACTCAGACCGATGATAAGCATCTCACTCGCAAAAGGCATGTGCTCAATTTTAAACAGGGCACCGATAATTACAATGGCAGCACCAAAGCCATATAATTTAGACATAAATTCTTTAAACTTTTTTCCACCGGGCATCCATGGATGTACTTTTTTGCTTGCGGGTATCATTCTTCTAAAATGTTAGTTTCAATTATAAATGTACCGAGTAAATCTCGATAGCAGGGTTTCAGGTATTCAAATTAAATGCGAAGAGGATCTTAATTCCACTCCTCTTTGGGGCCAGATTTTCCTCGTCCCAAGTATGACATCACAGAACGGAAGCCAATAAATGCTTTCGCAGAATCGCTGTACTCATAGGTACGGGTTCCTGTTTGGCAATAGTATCCGATATCTTTCCAAGAGCCTCCTCTGATTACTTTTCTGTGAAGCGCTTGGCTGTCTTCCATTTTTGCATGATAAACGTAGTCAGGTGCAAGATCGAAAGCGAAGTCATATACTGTTTCATCAAAGGCAGTATTTGTCCACTCGGCCACGTTGCCAGACATTTGGTATAGACCGTAATCGTTCGGGCTATATGACTCAACGGGTGCAGTATATGCATTCGCATCCTCAACGTAATCACCGCGCATGGGCTTGAAATTAGCAAGAACACAACCCTGTTCATTTCGAATGTATGGTCCACCCCAAGGGTATGGCGCTAGATTCCTGCCTCCACGTGCAGCATATTCCCATTCAGCTTCAGAAGGAAGACGGAATTTTTGTATGTACGTTTGCCCTTCATTCTTTCTCCAGGAGTTCATTATTTGTGTGCGGTACGCATTGAATGCGACAGCCTGACCCCACGTGACTCCCACAACTGGATAGTCATCATATGCAGGGTGCCAGAAATAGTTTTCTGCCAAAGGCTCGTTGTAAGAGTATGCGTAGTCGTGAATCCAAACAAGCGTGTCAGGATAGACATTAATCGTTTCCTCTACTACAAATTGCTGACGGTCTGAATAGCGTTTTACAGAGTGCCATTGGCCCAATTCATTTGGTTCTCCGTAATCTTCATCACGTCCTTCTTTGCTGGCCGCTTTTTCAAGATTAAACCAGTAGTAGTGGTAATTTAATTTACGTGTATCTATTTCCTTGCGGTTGTAATATCTGTCAGAGCCCTGGAGGTAATACTCATCATAAAGCAGGTCAAAGACATCTTCGTCGGTCCAGTCGATAGGTTCTTCCCAATTAAGGACATACCCCTTGTCAATAAACCGATCTAGTTCTTTGCCATCTTGTTCCGCAATAAAATAACGATCATCGTCATTTTCAGCAAGCGTGTTAAGAAATAATGAATCCCGGACATAGTTTACAAATTGTCGGTATTCATTGTTAGAGATCTCATGTACATCCATATAGAATGCAGGGATGGTTACTGTTTTTGCTCGCGTGTTTAATGCGTACGGAACATCTTGATCACTAGGTCCCATGGTATACGATCCGAAGTGGATGTAATTCATACCATAAGGATTAGCTTGATCCCAGTACTCACGGGGGTGAACCCCTACGAGCTCACCCTGGGGTCCCATGTAACAACCAGCAAGCAGTACTGGCGTCATGAGTATCAGAAGGAACTTATTCATATAGAGTTTTCTTG
Organism: Flavobacteriales bacterium; assembly: GCA_028823435.1. Lineage (GTDB taxonomy): Bacteria > Bacteroidota > Bacteroidia > Flavobacteriales_D > Sanyastnellaceae > UBA974. Next base: position 1,499 of record JAPKBK010000010.1, on the reverse strand, counting down.
TAGGTTTATTAGGAGGATACGGATACAACGAAAGAAAGGTTCCTTTTATTATAGGAATCTTGGATTCGCATATCTGTTTAGTATAGGAGTAGAAATGAATTTGAAGCTGTACGACAGGAAGAATTCATGCGATCCTGAAGAATATGTTTGTAGTTCAGAAGTGGTCGCATCGAATGAATAACCCACTTTGAAAAGTTGTTCTTTAGAGCTTGTCGCATCATTGCTGATCATGCGGTATTGAAGTCCAGCAATTGGGGATATCGCATCTCCGGGTCTCCATGAAACGCCTGCCCAAATCATTTCATCATACATGACATTGACGTTGAGATCCATCGCTGTCGCATTAAAATCTGTTTTTGCGAGCAGGTTCGTTCTTAACACCAAGATGTCTCCATCAAGCGCGTAGTTGTATCCACCCATGGCATAAAAATGTCTTGCAGGTGTGATGCTCATGATCGTTCCGCCATCCTTCAGTTCAGATTGAGCGATGTGCGTCATAGAAAGGCCGGCATAAAATGTTTTCGGCTTCGCGATGTAAACGCCGAAGTCTACATCAATAGCAGATCCTGTTTCACCATCTGATGGAATAGCATTGTCTTGTGTCCAATCATCTAGTGCAAGCCAATCCGGCTTAAATGTCTTACTGAAGTAACTCACAGATGTTCCCAGGCTTAAAGTTGTTCCGCCTGCAAATGGTGCCAAAGAATAAGAATAACCAACCTTTGCCATTGTGTTTGCTTCAAAACCCAATTCGTCTTGATAGAATTGAACACCAAAACCACCTGGCATAAATCCAAGCTTTCCGTTCACACTTAAAAGTGATGTTACAGGTGCGCGGTCTAATCCGACCCATTGATTTCGGTAAAATCCATTTACTTGAATCAAATCAGAATTGCCGGCAGCGGCAATATTCGACATCGCATGGTCCATGTACCATTGCGTGAACTGTGGGTCCTGTTGCGCGCTTAGTGAAGCGGTAAAAAGGCCCATTACGAACATAAGCAGTAAACTACGTATCATGTTAACTCGTTGATTTTCAATATTTTTACAGGTTTCAGCTTTCACTGAGAGTGGCAAGATAAGGAATTTTATGAAGATGGACACTTTATTCGCAAATAACATCATGCAAGTTTTTGATAAGTCCTCCACCATCTGTCTGGAAGTTGGCCCTCAGCGGCCTCTTGGTAGTCTTCGTAAGCACATGGAACAAGATGGTGATGATCTTTGTTGTTTTTCTTTGACGTTGGTATCGGAACATCCATCCACCATCTGTCACTTCTCGCTGATTTGAAAAAGGCAACTTCATGATCATTGCCTGGTAAATCAACAACATATCTTGTGTATTCTTCTGCACTGCATTTGGGATAATCTCCTGTTTGGCAAAAGATTCCATCAAGCATATGCCAAATTACCTGAGCTGTGAGATGTGCTCCTCGACCTCTGTCATCAAGATCTGGATTGTGTTCAAAAACACCAAGTGCGATCATTCTGTCACTGAG
>JAPKBK010000160.1 GCA_028823435.1 Flavobacteriales bacterium | reverse complement strand
ACTATTATGAGTGCGAATGAAGTAACTAGAGTAGCTATTGACAAAACATTAAAAGGCAAAATAATTATTACTACTGGTCGAAAAAATGGTTTAATTAGGAAGTTTATGACATTAATACCTAATAGGCTATCAGCATTAATAGCAATTAACCAATACAAAAAGCAAAAGACTCAAGATGAACTCAACAGGAATTGATATCGGATGGATAGAAGGTGACATGATCATCGCCTTACCTATGATGCTTTGCCTTATTGGCTTTGCTACATTTTGGTTTGTTTCAAAAGCAACTAAGATTAATGATGGGTCAGTGAAAAACGTCTTGTTCACTAAGTATTGGGGGTTATTGACAATGGGGATTATACCCGCAGTAATCGCACTGACACTTATGCCTCAGTACTCGCTTGCAGACTATGGGCTCACCTATATCTCTGCCTCAATGATTACTTCTCTTGTCGCCACCTTGATTCTTGCTGCACTTACAATGCCTCTCGCGTTTATGAGTGCAAAAAAACCATCTCACCAAGTAAATTACCCTCAAATAAGAGAGAAGAACTGGACCAGGAGTTTGGTTTTGAAAAATAGCTTGGGATGGTCAGCTTATCTAATGGGCTATGAATTTCTTTTTAGAGGAATCTTGTTATTCCCTTTGGTAGATGCGATGGGGGTTTGGCCCGCCATTGCAATAAACACCGCGATGTATTCTGCGACTCATATACCCAAAGGCCTAGATGAAACTATCGGAGCAGCATTCTTAGGGGTGGTCCTGTGCCTAATTACATTGATGACTGGAACAATTTGGGTAGCTGTTGTTGTGCACATTATAATGGCGCTAACGAATAGCTTCTCTTCAGTATATCACAATCCTCAAATGAAGTTTGTCAAATGAATATTTTCCTAACAGGAGGTACTGGTTACATAGGCGCTCACCTTATCAAGGAATTAATATCGAATGGCCATAAGGTTCATGCTTTGGTAAGAAACATTGAAAAAGCTGCTCCACTTCCAAAAGACGGGCTTGTGCTTTTCAAAGGAGATCTCAGTGACAAAGAGAGCATCAAAGTGGCAATGAAAGGTTGTGACCAAGTATATCACATGGGAGGAAATGCTTCAATATGGGAAAAGGAGAGTTCTAGATATTACACCATAAATGTTGATGGGACGAGAAATATTATGGACGCTGCGCTTGAGCTTAATGTAAAGCGTGTTGTATTCACATCAACTGCTGGTGTACTGGGCCCCTCATATGGTGGCATTGTAACCGAAATGAAGTGTAGAAACGTTGACTATTTTAATGAATATGAGTCATCTAAAGCGATGGCTGAATCACTTGTTAAGAGTTATGTTACTGAAAAGAATCTAGATGCTGTAATTGTCTCTCCAACTAGAGTTTTCGGGCCTGTGTTGTTTGGCGAACCTGCCTCTGTCACTTTATTAATAAGTAAGTACGCAAAAGGTAAGTGGAGAATAATCCCTGGAGATGGTTCAAAAATAGGCAACTATGTATTCGTTGATGATGTTGTGAAAGGGCACATACTCGCAATGGAAAATGGGGTTAAAGGAGGAACGTACATTTTGGGCGGTGAAAATCACAGCTACAATGAATTCTTCAAAATACTGAGGGAGGAATCAGGACTCGATTATAGGCTCATCAATACGAGTATTGGTGTTCAATTGCTGTTTGCACATTTAAATAAGTTTTTCGCAATACTTCGAAATAAAAAACCGGCACTTACCACTAAATGGGTTCGACGTGGCAATTACCATTGGGAGGTTAGTCCAAACAAAGCCGTTGAAAAACTACATTTAAAAATCACACCTCTTAGAGAGGGTATTAAAAGAACTTTAAACAGTTTGTGAAGATCCACTCACGTTTTCGATAATTTAAAACAATCTCCATCAGAGGGGTTTTTCTTTATAGTTTCGCAGAATATTAATTATACAATAAAGTCATCACGATGCACGCAATTATACATACAGACAAAGGAAACATGAAGGTTGAGTTTTTTGATAAGGACGCACCGAAGACCGTGGCCAATTTCGTCAAACTTGCAAAAGACGGATTCTACGAAGGATTAACGTTTCACCGTGTATTGCCGGACTTCGTCGTTCAGGGAGGATGTCCTAATGGCTCGGGTGCTGGAGGTCCTGGATATCAAATTGATTGCGAACTGGACGGAGACAACCAGCATCACGACACCGGTGTTTTATCTATGGCGCATGCAGGACGTAACACGGGAGGCTCACAGTTTTTTATTGTACACTCCAGAACGAACACGTCACACCTTGATCGGAATCACACATGCTTTGGAAAAGTGGTGGAGGGATTAGACATCATTGAAAACATCGCGCAGGGCGACACCTTTAAGGTTGAAGTGGTTGACTGATATTTAAAGCGCCCAGAAGGATGTATGAACACTTAAAAGCAATGGCCATTTGGGGAAGCTTGTGTGTTCTTTTATGCAGTGTCTTTTACCTCAGTTCAAACTGTATTGCCGAAACGCTCCTTTCTCATCATCAACTTTACTTCGAATGTGAGAAAGACATCCCTCAAGTGCCTGGAATGATTCTCTTTTATGAATCCTATTTCCTGCTTGTTTTATTGAGTTTCATTCGCGCCAAATCTCCCAAAAGTATTCGCGCGTTGAGTATTACCATGATGGTGAGCACTGTGATCGCCTGCGTCATATTCATACTTTTTCCAGGAGAACTTGGGTTTTCGAGAACGATGAACATTCAAGGTTACGAATCCATGTTCGAGGCGCTGCATCGGATGGACAAACCACACAATCTGTTTCCTTCTCTGCACATCACATTCTCTGCAATCTCAGCTTTTACGCTGATAAAACAAACCAAACATAAGCACTTGCAGGCCCTTCTCATACTTTGGGTAACGATGATTTCACTGTCGGTAATCCTCACCCATCAACATCACCTGTTCGATATCGCAACAGGGTTTGTTTTGGCATGGATTACCTTGAAATTTATCTATCTCAAGCTCGAATCAGCAAAATAAGTACGTCCTACAGTATTTAAGAGAACCGCGTTACTCCTTGATAATTTTAAACGTCTTGGTCGTCGTATTAAGGAAGTACACGCCTTTTGAAAGTTGACTTACTTCAATTGACGCACCATTGCCCTCTAAAATAAGCGCACCTTTCAACGAGAAGAGGCGGTAATCGACAGGTGAGGACAGCAATATCTTATCCGTGGTAGGATTCGGATATACAAGTGTTTCTAGCGCGACAACGTCGATACTGCTAATCTCATCCAGATTGAATCTCCAAAGGTCGTTGAGGGTTTCTGAATTGCCATCATCATACTGAAGGCCTGATGTAAAGTAAAGGACGTCGCCAACAACAAAACATCCTGGCGCCCACTTGCTGTGTCCAGGATGAACTGGAAGGCTCAACCACGAATCTGTTTCAGGCGTGTACTGCCAAAACTCACCTGTCTCTAAATAATAATGGTCATCTCCATCCCCACTGAGTGCGTAGCCCTTGCCGTTGTAAGAGAACTGAGTGCCAGCAACGCGTCCTTCTGCTGGGATGCTCGCAACTTGGGTCCATGCGTCTGTAAGGGGTTCGTACTTATAGAAATCGTTGTAAATATCGTTTCCGTGACCAAATCCCACATAAGCAATATCATCGATTGAAAAGAAGTAAGGGTGGTGTCTTTTCTCAGCAATAAAGTCAGTCTTTTGCGCCCAAGAATCTGTCGCGATGTCGTAAGCCCACCAGTCGTCTAGATTGCCTGAATTATTGTTTCCGAGTCCCACAAAAATCTGTCCCCCTGCTTCAAGCATTGCAGGATGAAGCCGACCTCCGCATGGGCATGAAGCGAGCTCAGTCCATGCTTCTGTCGCAGGATCATACTCCCACAGGTCATCTAATGGTCCTAAGTCAGACGTTCCGAAACCGACATAGGCCTTTCCATTGTGCTCAATTCCATATGCATATCCTCTCGGGAAGCCAGGCATGTTAGGAAGCTGAGTCCAAGAATCTGTCGTTGTGTCATACTTGTAAAAATCTTTGGCGAAGTACCCCAATTCATTTTGTCCTGCCAACACATATCCGTCAGTGCCAATAGAGAATGTGATGGGATGATTCCTACCCAGTCCGGGGTATTCTTCGAGCTGCACCCAATCTTGTGCGAAATGAATATGACAAAAAAGTGAGAGGCCGATAACAAGAATGATATTTTTCACGTAGCGTATTTTTAGGTTTCAATTAATAAGTAAGTTCTTTATTCTGCAAGCAGTGCATCAAGGGCTGGACGAATGTCGTCTGAAGAAGGACGGTATGCATCGAGGGCTGCAACATTGCCTTCAGTGTCGAAGAGCATGAAGCGTGGAATCCCATTGATGGCGTAATCTTTTGTGATTTGGCTCCAACCATCGGCAAAAAGCTGAACGCCTTTCATGTCCTTGTCCATCATCATGTCAAGCCAAGCCTGTCTGTTTTTCTCTTCATCTACACTTACGCCTATGAACGTGACATTCTTGTCGCTGTATTCAGCCTCAAGCGTGTGTAAGAAAGGCATCTCAGCGCGACAAGGACCACACCATGTGGCCCA
>JAPKBK010000009.1 GCA_028823435.1 Flavobacteriales bacterium | reverse complement strand
ATTTGTCAACGGTTTTGTGGTTATTAAAAGCCAAACGAATTTTGTGGCGATATGAATATCCTCACAATATTGCCTCTTGTTTTCTGGCCGCTAGAAGTGGACTCATTGGTATGGACTGTCTCGAGTGAATGGTCCACCACCAATGAGATTGAATCTTTTGAGACTTGGAACCTCAATGCACTGAACGCGGGAACATATCGGGTGTGGGGTTGTGCAACAGAACCCTTTGCGGAGCTTACATTGGACATGAGGTGGAGACAAGACTTAAACGGTTCAAACAACAATCATTCTCGAATCTTCCTGACAGAATCCCCACCGGTATCATTTTTAGAATCTGAATTTTTACCAGTTGGCAGTCTATCCTTTTCTACTGGCACAAATGGGAGCGAAGATCCATTAGAAATTTCCAACTCCCCATTTGACGTGTTTCAGGAGATTCCACCAGCACTCTTAAATTATGCTGAACCCTTCGACTTAGATTTCTCTGTCAGATACTCAAAAGATTCTTCTTATTCCTCCATCAGAGCGGGCACTCATGATTCGGGATGGTCACTTCCAATATCGCATATAGCGCTGTCAAATTCAAATGAAATTTGGGCGCCGAGATGTATTGGGTTTGAAGCGACATGTACGTCTTCAAATACAGATGCCTTTTCTTGGTCCCTTCAGAGACTTGAACCCCAATGGCTTCCTTTAGAAAATCATCGCATCTTAACACACAAATCTATAGATAGCACCAGCATAGAAATCATGTGGAATCGTCCATCTCCTGTAGGGTTAACTGTTGAGACGGCGACGCAGGAAACACACGTGCCAGGCAAACCTCACCATTCAGTATTTACAGGAATGAACCCTTTGATTGACGGCAGCTCCGTTGATTGTCGCGTTTCCACAAATGAAATAGACACCGTATTACAAGTAGTATGGGCCGATTCTAACGCTGTTAATTTCAGGGAAATTACACTCACTGAGTTGTTTGTGGATGCAACGCCATCGGTGGGGCTCCCTGAAGTTGAATGGATGGAAGTATTGAATCAAACTGACAGAATAATTAACGTGAACGGGTGGGGGTTGGTTTCTGAAAGCGCAACGATAGAATCTGGAATAATCCGCGCCATCTTGCCCAAGAACAACTGGAATGGTTACCTGCCACCACATGCACGATTTCTTATATGCGCTGCCCCTTTTGCCACTACAGAAAGCCTTCCTGATTTAGGGTATGTCTCAGAGGTGGAAGGCTGGTCAGGCTTAAGTGACAATGGAATGACTCTTTCTTTGTTGCGACCCGATGGCACTTTAATAGATGGATTGACCTATGATCGGTCGTGGTGGAATGGAAAATCTCTTGCCGCTCTATCTGTAAGTAAAATACATCCAGAAGGGTGTGGTTTGGCGTCCAACTGGGAACCGACATTTCTACCGTTAGGTGCAACACCATGGGAAAGAGGAGAACTAGAAGCAAATGCACCACAAATTACACCCCCCATTTCTATCTCTGCACATCTTGTCAACCCGCAAAAAGTAGCGTTTTTACTTCAACCAGACATCGATCCACTTTCTGAATTGAAATGCCAGTTTATAAATGAAGAAAACGAAGAGGAAGCCTATTGGGAGAGTCCATATTGGGTTGTGAATCTAGAATCACCAATTTCGGAAGGAAAACCGATAGACATCATTATCGAAGAGGCACAACTTTGTACAAATGGCATCAATACACAAGGAGCAACAATGGATTGGATCCCCGCACTACCCCCCGAATGGGGAGACCTGGTCATATCGGAATTTCTAACAAACCCCTCTCCTGAAAGCCCTTGGGATGAGTGGGTAGAAATCGTAAATATCAGTAACCGTACGCTTGATTTAGAGGGATTGCAACTTGGAGAGGCCATTTTAAAAGTGGGCCAATATCTCAATGTTGACAGTGTGCTTGTCCTTGAACCCAATTGTATGGACTCATGGCGTTCATTGTCTGAAAATTCTGGACAAATAAAACTCAGTATTCGAAGAAATCAACTGAGTGAAGAAACCTCAATGATTGATTTGGTAGAATACAGTCGATGTTGGCATGATGATCGAGAAAAAGCGGAGGGCGGTCATTCGCTAGAACGCGTCAATTATTTCCTCCCAGCAAACACCCCGAACAATTGGATCAGTGGAACAGGTGTTTTGGGGTGTTCCCGAGGAATAGCAAGACCGCTGGATTTTGAGATGATCAAAATGGAAAGTTTGAGAGACACGAATTTGATTTGGGGGAGTCTTGAAGGACATCTTTGCTGGCATTCACCCTATTCAATGGACTCCTGTGTGTTGTTTTCAGAAAACTGGGACCCCCCTATTGAATGGAAATTCGCAAGTAGCTCATCAAACATCGCAGTTTCGGAGCAATCTATTTATGATTTGGGGAGTATTGAAAATATCGTGGAAATAGCATGTTATACATGGAAGGAAATATCTGATGATCATCCAACAAGGACAAACGCATGGACGATAGAAATTCCGTCAGAAAACACGCAAAGAGATTTTATACTGAATGAAGTCCTTTCTGACCCGTTGCCAGGAAAATCTAAATTCGTAGAGATTCTCAATAGCTCTGACCATGTCAAATCCACCTCTGGAGTCATTGTCACAACGCATGAACAGCCATTGCCAAACGATTGGTCAGAATTGACGGAAATAGGATGGTGGACCCTTCCCCAAGAGATTCTTGCATTTGCAGAATGTCCTTCCTGGGTGGACAATACAAGTGTGTATTCACGAATTATTCAGGCTGATTTACCCTCGCTTACAAATGGAAGAATTATGGGCCTAATGTCAACACTCACCGGGTTCACCGATGAAGTAGAAATAAACAGTTCAACCGATGGCGTTTCACAGGAACGCTATAATGTATCTGAAGATATTTGGGTTAATGCACCAAATAATAAAGGCGGAAGCTCTCCAGGGATGGATAATTTCTCTTCCGTGAGTCAACATGAAAATACAGTGGTAAATAGTCGGCAACATCCATTGATAATCACTCCGAAAACGATTGAATACAATGCTACATCAAATTTCAAGTGGGCAATCCTCGAGTGGGAACCACCAGAAAACGTTGGGATGTGGTCTGTCGCCATAAACATCTTCACCTCAAATGGAGAATGGGCAACCACATTAACAGAAGAGGGGGAAGAGGTGGAATCTAAAAAAATATGGATCTTTGAAGGGGAGAACCTGTCAGGTGGTAAGTTGTTCCCAGGAACCTATATCGCAGTATTAGAAGCAAGCAACATAGACACGTCAGAAAAAACGCCCAAAATAAAAAAAATAATGAGACGCGGACTAATTCAGGTGAATTGATGGAAATTGCAACATATGTATGAAGGCATCGAAATAAATCACCTAGACACCCCCTTGCTTGTCTTATTCATACTGTCACTTGTCATCGGAATTTTACTCATGTGGCTTAGGCATGGTTTTCCTCGAGAATGGAGGCTCGCTGGGTGGGTATTGATTGATGTGCGAAGGATTTGGCAAAGAAGTGCGGATGAAGCACCCAGAACTGGGGGCGTCATTATTGCGCATTTGCTGGGTGTCATTGCTGTGACTACGATGTCATTGGGGTGTGTTACAGCTTTGGAAATCAACTTCCCTATCTATAAAACACTGGCGATTGGAAGTGCCTTAGGCACCGTAACTTTGTCATATCGGTTATTTACCCAATGGATCTTGAGCCTTTTTCAAAGGACCCAATTAATATCCAAAGACCAAATCGATATTGATCGTCACTTAAGAACCTGGCTGTCGGCAACCGTTGGAGCACTTGCTATTGTCTTTTCGTTGTTGCCCCAATTGCTATCGCTTTTAGGTTTAGAAGTATTTATACTCACATGGGGAGGTTGGACTTTGTGTCGCTTTTGGAGGGTGTTTCAGACATCAAAACGGCGATTACCTCATTTTTGGTGGAGAATTGTCTATCTTTGCGCCCTCGAAATCCTACCGGTATTAATCATTATTCAATTTATAATGACCATGCTATTAGGAGATTGAACAACTCACACGCAATGAAAAAGAAGATAAAGACTATTCTTATCTCTCAGCCAAAACCGATTACGGAAAAGAGCCCGTATTTCGATTTAGCCAAAAACATGAAAGTGACTGTTGATTTCCGTCCTTTTATCCATGTTGAGGCGATAGAAGTAAAAGAATTTAGAAAACAACGTTTAGATCTATCCGAATACACAGGGATCATCTTAACCTCTCGCATGGCTGTTGATCATTTCTTCAGAATGGCGGAAGAGACGAGATATGAGGTGCCTACTTCGTTAAAGTACTTTTGCATTAGTGAAAGCACTGCCTATTATTTGCAGAAGTACGTTGTATATCGGAAGCGAAAAATCTTTCATGGTCAAGTTCGTTTTGCTGAACTCACGACGATACTGAAAAAGCATAAAAAAGAGAAGTTTCTCCTTCCATGTTCTGACCTTCTGAAAGCATCAATACCTGATGCACTTGATGATTTAGGTGTGGATTATAGCCAAGCGTGTATGTACAGAACGGTTTGTTCTGATTTGAGCGATTTAACAGATGTCAAATACGATTTGCTTGTCTTTTTCAGCCCGAGCGGAATAGAGTCATTACTTAAGAACTTCCCTGAATTCGAGCAAGGCGAAACAAAAATCGCTACTTTCGGACCGACAACCTCTAAAGCAGCTGAGAATGCTGGGCTTAGAATTGACATTAATGCACCGACTGCAAAGGCGCCATCGATGACAATGGCGATTGAACAGTATATGAAAGGCAAGTCCTGAGGTTATCTTGTGCCCAAATGGGGCAATCTAGAAACACATTTGGAAAAAACGAACGTTTAAAAAGCGTGATCGTTTTAGATAGAGCATTCGCAGAAGGTGAGAAACTCAAGGCTGCGTCTATATTGGTTCGGTATACACACAGCTCTTTTGACGCGCCATTTCCATATCAAGTCGCAACTACAGTAAGCAAACGACGATTTAAACGTGCGGTTGATCGAAATCGCATCAAACGCCTTCTCCGAGAAGCTTGGCGGTTAGAAAAACACCGACTTTTGGTGGGTTGGTCTGCAGGGGACCCACAAAGAGCCTTGGTTTTTATCTATATCGGCAGAGAAATTCCGACCTTCGAAGCATGTCAGAACAACATTAGAAAGATTATCGACGTATTAATCGATGACCCTATTGAAAAGTCATAACTATGAATAAATTCCGAAAGAGCACCTTAATCGCTTTTACTATTATAGGTGCGGCATTGATTTCTTTACGCCTTCCCATTAAAGAAGATTATTTTGAAATGTCTAAGCAGCTTGAGATTTTAAACTCGGCTTTTCGGGAATTAAATATCTTTTATGTCGACCCATTGTCTCCGGGCGACTTAATGCAAACAGGTATCGATGCGATGTTGCTCTCTCTTGACCCCTATACACGATATTATCCAGAATCTAGGATGGAGGATGTCAGGTTCATGTCTACAGGAGAATATGGCGGAGTCGGCTTGGCATTAGATGAGCGTTGGGATGGCACATTCTATATTGTGGACATCAAGGAAAACTCTCCCGCTGAAAAAGGCGGGTTAAAACTTGGGGATAATGTGATGGAAATCGAAGGCCAAACAATCTCACACCTCGACATGCGTAAAATTGGAGAGCTGATTAAAGGCACTTCGGGAACAGAGATTCTGCTAGGTGTTCAGCGCTCTGGGGAGTTAGATCTCCTCGACATCACACTCACGCGTGAAAAAATTAAAACACCTGACGTCCCATATTACGGAATGATCAGTGATTCTACAGGCTACCTTATTCTAAGTAAGTTTACACGAACTGCCACAATAGAAGTGCGAAAGGCGCTCATACAACTCACTGATTCGATGGGCGCAAAACAAATCGTATTTGATCTTCGTGGAAATGGAGGTGGTTTGTTACGTGAGGCAGTAAGCATTGTAAACTTATTTGTACCCAAGGGGGAAGAAGTCGTGTCAATGAAAGGCAAAACCCCTGAATGGAACAACAATTACAGCACCCAAAGCAAAGCCTTACTTCCCAACATTCCACTGGCGATTCTCATCGACAATAAGAGCGCTTCTGCGTCAGAAATTGTTGCAGGGACTTTGCAAGATCTAGACCGAGCATTGATTGTGGGTCAGGAAAGTTTTGGAAAAGGCCTTGTTCAGCAAACAAAAAAGTTGGCCTATGGGTCACGCATTAAAATTACTGTCGCCAAATACTATACAGCGAGTGGGAGATGTGTACAAAGACTACTTTATGGCGACCGTGATGATTTAGGGGATGCTACAATTCAGGCAGACTCTACACTTCAGACATTTTACACAAAAAATGGTCGTCCTGTCATCGAGGGTCGAGGTGTTGTCCCCGATCTAGAAATAAATGTCGAAAAATTAAACTATGTCCTGTCGGGAATTTTGGGCAGTGGCGTTTTATTTGATTTCGCTGTCAATGAAATCAACTCAGGTGGAGAAGCGTACAATTTAGATCCCGAATCTTTTGAAATCAGTGGGACGCAGTGGGACGCTTTTATGCAATTTATGAATGATGAATTCTCTTCGGAATTACTTGAAACAAATGGGCGAGACTTTCCATACGAACCTAAAACAAAACATATCGTAGAATTACTTGAGGACGCGATGGAAGAAGATGGGACGCTCGCATCTCATGCTGATTTAATCACCCGTTTAGATAACGTGTCCAAACCAAACCTTAATGCAGATCTAAATAAGTACGAAATAGAAATTCGAGAAGCACTGACAGAAGAACTTATTTACCATACAGCAAATACATCGGGCGTATTTCGCCATTTGTTACCCAATGACGACGTTGCCAAAGAAGCTGTTTCAAAACTAGAAAGTGGCGAGTATCTCGAAATCCTTGGATATTAAATGGGGTCAAAGGCTGCTTCGATAAGCGAGAAAATCCTGGCTCTAGGGTTGCTAATTACGTTGGCGTCAATTCCTTGGTCACCCTTCGGGACGAGTTTCGGGACGGGACTCATTGCGCTAGCATGGGTCGTTGCCGCTGTCAATCGCTCCTTAATTACGCCCACAAACAAGCTTCTTACCGGAGCCATGGCAGGTCTTTATGTTTGGCATGTCGCGGGGCTCCTTTGGACGGACAACCTTAGCGAAGGGCTCATGACATTGCAAATCAAGCTGCCCATTTTAATTGTCACTACTGCGCTTATGACGATTCGTTGGAATCCAAACACATGGCTCCCTCGAATTCTGTCTGTGTTTGTCTTTTCTATTTCAGCGTCTGCAATCGCAGGCCTGGTGTTGGGATGGTGGAAAATATCTGCTGGTGAGTCCCTTCATTCAAGTGAATGGTCACCCTTCATTTCTCATATTAGAATGGGCATCCTACTCTCTTTAGGATGGGGTGGACTTCTCATTTATAGTCTTAAAAAGCATCACCTTATCGCACCTGCCATCTTATACGCTGTCGTCGCTATGCTTTATATATGGCAAACCCAATCTGTTACTGGGTGCCTCATGTTCGTGTTTGCGACGTTTTTCGGAATGATACAGTATTGGATGAAACGCTCGCTCAGGCTAGTCATCCTTGTGGGTGGGGCCATCTCGTTCGTAGGAATCATACTTCTCGTTCAAACCTTACGCCCATCGCCACAACCCTCTCAACTTCCCACTCACACTGAATGGGGAGCTCCTTACACCCACCATCAAGACCGATTTCTTGATGAAAATGGATATAAAGTTTGGAATTTCCTGGCCTGGGATGAGGCACGGATAGCGTGGAATAAAAGGAGTGATTTTCTTTTTGACGGGCCAGATAATATGGGGCATTCCCTCAAAACAACGCTTACCCGTTACCTTACCTCGTTAAATCTCCCCAAAGATGGTCTCGCAATTCAAGGGTTAACCGAGGAGGATATTCGTGCGATTGAACAAGGAAAGCCTTCTGCAGTTTCACATCACAAATCGGGAATGAATCGCCGCCTTGATGTATTGAGGTATGAGGTGGGTAACTGGATGGATGATGGGAACCCGAGTGGCAATTCTGTGACTCAACGGTGGGTTTACCTGAAAACTGGGCTTCATATCGCATTGAATAACGGAATCGTTAATTCTCTATTTGGGGTTGGGACTGGCGACCTCCCTGAAGCATATCAACAGGCATATATCGAACTTGATACACCTTTGGACCCTCAATTCAGAAAGCGAACACACAATCAATATCTCGCTTGGTGGGTCGCGAGTGGCTTCATTGCCTTAACCTTATGGATCCTCGTTTTAATTGCTTCTTGGAAAAGGGACCGTGAATGGTTGTCATTGGGAAGGTTAGCTTGGTGGATGGTTGTTGTTTCTTGCTTGGCTGAAGACACTCTCGAGACGCAAGCAGGCGTGACTTTTGCAGTATTTGCTTTGGTCCTTTTCTCGATGAACGACTCTAAAGAGAGGTCGTCGTTAAAACCTGATGTTGACAAGTTAGGTTTTATTTCTACGAATACATTTAAGCTTGCGCCAAATTCAGATAAAATCGAATAAGGCCAAAGTGATAATTCGTTACAGGACAGCCTCCACAGTGCCCCAGATGATTCCTGTTTAAATATCGAACGACAATTCGCTCTTAGTGGTAAGTGTGTGTTTTGTGTGGAAAAAGTAGGTTGGTGTATGTCAGGCTACCAGTTAGCTTTGTTAACTATGAATATTCTATTATTAGGTTCGGGTGGCCGCGAACATGCCATGGCATGGAAACTAGCGCAAAGCTCATTGCTGTCATTACTTTATGTAGCACCAGGGAATGCTGGAACAGAACAGGTCGCTACAAATGTGCCTATCGACCCTATGGATTTTAAAGCGATTGACCGCTTTATCCGCCGGAATGATATCAGCATGCTTGTTGTAGGACCTGAAGCTCCTTTAGTGGCGGGAATCGTGGATTATTTCCAAACGTCTGACAAGCATAAAAACCTGACTGTCGTTGGACCTCCGAAAGCGGGTGCGATGCTAGAAGGTTCTAAAGATTTTGCAAAGGCATTTATGGTGAGACATAACATTCCTACTGCGGCTTATGCAAGTTTTTCTTCTGGGCAACTTCAAGAGGCCATTTCATATCTTGACAAAAGAAAACCACCATATGTCATTAAAGCGGATGGTTTGGCCGCTGGAAAAGGGGTGATCATCACAGAGAGCATTGAGGAAGCTCAAAAATGTCTTGAAGACATGTTAGAAAATGCAGCTTTCGGAGAAGCTGGATCTAAAGTAGTGATTGAGCAATTTATGGATGGCATAGAGGTGAGTTCATTCATTGTAACAGATGGTGAGGCATACCGAATTCTGCCTTCCGCAAAGGATTACAAGAGAGTAAGCGAAGGAGATGTGGGTCCGAACACTGGTGGCATGGGAGCGATAAGTCCTGTCCCTTTTGTAGACGCCGAATTTCATGAAAAAACCCTAAACCAAATCATTATCCCTACGATTAAGGGACTTAAAAAGGACAATATCCCATATAATGGATTCATTTTTATCGGGCTCATGAAAGTGGGGAGCGATCCATACGTCGTAGAATACAACTGTCGACTTGGGGACCCTGAATCTGAGGTAATATTGCCTCTACTCAAAAGTGATCTTCTTCACTTATTCGACAGTTTGGGTTCAGGGCTTTTAAGTGAATACGACCTACAAATAGAGGACAAGGCTGCAGCCACAGTCATGTTAACGTCTGGTGGATATCCAGGAGGCTATAAGAAGGGGGTTCACATTAAAGGTCTTGAAACGCCCATGAGAGAAAATGAAGGCTTGATTTTTCACTCAGGAACAACAAAGAAAAGAGGGAAAGTTGTCTCCGATGGAGGAAGGGTTATCGCATGCACTGGTCTGGGAAATGGTCTCGAACAGGCCTTGGAGCGAAGTTACAAGTTAGCCGAATCAATAGATTTCAGCGAAAAACAGTACCGGAAAGATATCGGTCAAGATGTACTCATTAAGGTCAGCTAACCGTTCGCACGACTGGTTAGATCAAGGGGCCTTGCCCTCAGCTTTTGCCTTTACCACATATCCGTTGAGCACTTTAAGCCAAACGACTAGCGCAACAAGACCGAGAATAATGACGCCTGCATTGAAGGGGTCCATTAAAGGTTCAAGTAAGTTTTCAATCGTCCAAGAAACGAACTGACCTATTGGGTATATGATATCCTGTGTATTCATTTCGATGTGATTCTTTTACAAATTTAAGTCGCATCTTTTTAGAATGGCCTCATTCGTGTAACCTTTTGGATAAAAACACGTAAAAGAATGCACACCTATCTCTATTGTTATGCGCATATTTACGCTCACATATCTTTTTTTATCGCTCTTTGGCTTGCCAGCACTGGCTCAAACGACGAATGACTTTATTCAACCACAATCGAATATCTCTTCAGAACAATCTGCAGAATTACAAGTTGCACTTGAAGAATTTAATTTGCGGGCGGAAAACATTCCAACTGTTTTTGAGGCTGCAAATCTTGAATCACGACAAGCAATAATAAATAGTGTCAATTCGGGAAGCTGGAATGAACCGACAACTTGGAATTGTTCGTGTATTCCTGGATCTTATGACGACGTTGTTATTCAGGAAGGTCATACAGTCGGCGTAAACAGCAACACAGAAGTTAACAATCTATCCACTCAAGAGGGAGGTGTCCTAAGCTTAGATGGTACGGTTGAAACCACTTTAACAATTCATGGTGACTGGTCGTCTGCTGGTTTTGTGAAATCTGGAAACATGCGTGTTGCTTTTTCAAACACCACAGACCAAACTTTTACCGGGGCAGCTGAATGTTACGATTTAGAGATTACAAGTGAAAACATCATTAATATTGAGGGTTCGTTACGCGTTCGGCATCACTTTGAATTCAACACAGGCGTTCTTGATGCAACGAACGGAGAGCTTCGTTTAGGCAACAACGACTTTGGTCCTGCATCCGTTATCGTGGGGTCCGGGGCAAATTATATCGGAGAGGTTATTCGTGAATTCGAAATCAGTTGTGAATCAGATGCGGTACACCGTGTTGGATTTGGACTGCAAGGAGTCACGGTATCTGAATTAATCGGAGATTTTCCGACGTCAGGATTCGTGGGGTCCGACAATCCAAATGCCACCATGTCTAACATTCGCTCATGGAACGAGGCAACTTTCCAAATGGATCAAATCCAATCTGTTGACGACATCTTAGAGCCCGGAATTGGATACGAAATCGCGATTCCTGCTGGCACATATTATGTCGACTTCAAAGGGAGTCTTCAGGATTTTGAGATGTCTTTGCCTGTCTTTAAATCGAATGTCATTGCTTTTAATATGATATCTAACCCTACCCAAGCGTATTTAGACTTGGCGTTGTTATTCGAGAATATGACAGGGCTTGAAAAAAGCGTTAATATTTACAACAACGACACGAAAAACTACGACACGTATGCTTCAGGGTTTGGTGTCAATGGACAAACTCAATATCTAGCTCCAGGAAAATCATTCTGGATTCGTGCAACAGATACGCCACAGGCGCAAATTAACGAAAGCATGTATGCGAGTGCGGGGAAGGCTGAGTCTGATGGAAGCACTATAAATCCTGAGGTTACGTATATGAGATGGGTGCTAGAAAGTGGCAATGAATCTGATGACATAGTTATTGCAATTGATGACGCTTCAACAATCTTCTTTGATTCAGAACGTGACGCAAACAATTGGAA
This sequence comes from Flavobacteriales bacterium, assembly GCA_028823435.1. GTDB lineage: Bacteria > Bacteroidota > Bacteroidia > Flavobacteriales_D > Sanyastnellaceae > UBA974. The sequence goes on along the minus strand of JAPKBK010000009.1, from coordinate 6,546 downwards.
GGGAGATCACAAATGTGATATCATGTCTGCACCTTCAGATCACAATGTAGGTAGTTCTTTTTATAGCATTCATGTTCTACCATCTATGGCAGGTGAGCAAAATGCCACTGTAGGAATCGGTGTTTCAACTCAAGTTGCAGCCCAAACCACAAAGAATTTCACGTTAAGACTCGTCGATTATAATTTGGGTGATTATTGTGCCTGGATTGCATCCTCTGACGAGAGTAGTGCTTATCCACTCTCAGAAGGGTTGGCGTTTGGCTTTTCTATTCAGGGAGGAGAAACGTCTCTGGGATCAATCACGAATGATATAAGATGGGACATTCACATCTCAGCGCCTTCTGAAATCGAAACTGTAAGTCCTGGATGTAATGGCGAAGGTGAGGCCTCAATCGCTTTGTTAGGTACCGGATCAGGACCTTGGGATTATGCACTAAACGATGCCGATGGAAACCTGATAAGCACGCTTACGGGACTTGATGGCGCCGGTGTATTTGAAGAACTTAACTCAGGGGAATACACTGGGTTGATTAGCAATCAAGGGGAATACAGCTGTGGAGTGAACACACATTTAGCAAACGTAGTGGGTGTTGAAGATATGATTTTAGAGATTCAATCTACCGTTTTTTGTGAAGACGCACTTGATGCCGAAGCTACCGTAAAGGTTCAAGGCGGTGATTCCCCTTTTGAATATAATTGGAGCAATGGTGAGACGACTCACGTTGCAACGGCTTTACAAGATGGGCACTACGATGTGATCGTCACAGATGCATTTGGATGTTTGGATTCAATAGGAATCGATGTTGTTTCTGCACCTGGCATAGATCTTACAGTCGTGTCTCCAGGATGTGAAGGTGAGGGCGTGACTTCAATCGCCGTAAATGGCGATGGTGAAGAGCCATGGACATTCATGTATTACAACGAGTCTGGTGAAGAAATCGCCTCTTTTGAAGATGGCACTGGTCAGGCAATATTAACGAATCTACCCTCGGGTACGTATACCGTGGTCGCAACAGATGGTGGTCATTGGGGGTGTCCTGACAGAGAAGTGTCAGCTGAAGTTATTCAGCCTGCTCAGTTAGATTTGGGACTTGATATCGGTCACATAGGATGCGATGGTGTTTCTGATGGATCAATCGCATTTAATGTTTCAGGTGGAGCAGAACCATATGGATATATTTGGTCTACAGGAGAGGTGACTGAATCAATTTCTAATCTAGAGGCTGGTGAATACACAGCCATCGCAATTGATTCCTTCGGTTGTGCTGACACAGTGACCGTAGAAGTCATCGCTGCGCCGCAAGTCATCGCGGATTTTCAGGCCCCTATCCTACCGCTTACGTCAGGTGATGGATCGGGTTATACTTTGGGATTCACAAATCAATCTGAAGGAGCAACTGGATACAGTTGGTTTTTCGGAGATGAAACAGAACCGAGTTTTAACATTCATGCCGTTCACACCTATTCAGAGGCGGGAACATATGACGTGTTCTTAAATGCTTGGAATAATTATTGTTCACACACGATTCGTAAAGTAATTACGATTCAAAGTGAAGATGTTGTCAGCGACGATAGCGACACAAATGACCCTCCGGTAGAAGGGTTTGGAAGAACGCTAGAAGTCGAATTGTCGCCTCTTTTTGAAATAGAGAATCCTATTTCTACTGCGAACGGTTGGAAAATAAATCTTGGGTTGGGATTTGAAAGATGTGAAGCACGCGCATATGATTTGAGTGGTCGGAGTGTAACCCCCGTATTTATGCCTGAAATAGACGGAACCATTTGGATGGAATCCGATGTTTGGCCCACGATGATACTGATCAGGTTAACTGACCCAGAAAGCGGCGCAGTACGTACATGGAAAATGGTAAAATAAAGCGGGTTGGGACATAGATAATCCCCTTATTTTAACGAACTTCGCACTATGAGAATAGGCGTCGTCACCTTCCCCGGATCAAATTGTAATATGGACATCGTCCATGCCTTAAAAGACAGCCTCGGATATGAGGCCGTAGAACTTTGGCATAAAGATTCAGACCTTCAAAATGTTGATGCAGTCGTCCTTCCTGGAGGGTTCAGTTATGGCGACTACTTGAGAAGTGGTGCTATTGCACGATTTGCACCCATCATGGAAGAGGTCGTGAAGTTTGCCGGAAAAGGTGGAAAGGTACTCGGTATTTGCAACGGATTTCAAATACTCTGCGAGGCGGGGCTTCTACCAGGTACACTCATGCATAATGAAAGTAGAAAGTTTATCTGCAAAAACGTTCATCTCCTTCCCGCTTCACATTCGGCATCTATTTCGTCTGAATTAGACCACTCGATTCCATTAATGATCCCTATTGCTCATGGAGAGGGCAACTACTTTCTTCCAAAAGAAGAACTTGACGCACTCGAAGAAAATGACCAAGTCATTTTCCGCTACTGTGACGAAAATGGAAAAGTCAGCAATGCGTCTAATCCAAACGGTTCCATCAACAATATTGCTGGCGTTTGTAACGTTGATAAAAACGTCTTCGGTATGATGCCCCACCCTGAACGAGCCTGCTCTGAAGACCTTGGGAATACTGATGGTGTTGCAATCCTGCGAGGACTTGTTGAACTTATTGACGCATAACAATCTAGGTACGAAATCATGAAACCATTCCCCGCCGGCCCTTTTTTAGAAAAGATTAAAATTCCCGCAGACTTGCGAGAAAAATTTAAGCCGGAGGAGCTAGAACAAGTTTGTACCGAACTGCGTCAGTTTATTATAGATGTGGTCTCGGAAAAAGGAGGTCATTTCGGAGCAAGTTTGGGCGTTGTAGAACTTACCGTAGCGCTTCATTATACGTTCAACACTCCTGAAGACCAAATAGTTTGGGACGTTGGTCACCAGGCTTACGGCCACAAAATCTTAACGGGACGTCGTGAAAACTTCCATACAAACAGAAAGTACAAGGGCCTAAGTGGGTTCCCCAAACGATCTGAAAGCGAATACGACACATTCGGCGTTGGACACAGTAGCACCAGCATCTCAGCTGCGCTTGGCATGGCTGTTGGTTCGCGATTGAATGCCGATAGAGACCGTCACCATATCGCTGTGATCGGAGACGGGGCAATGACTGCAGGCCTGGCATTTGAGGGTTTGAATCACGCTGGAATTGAGGATAGCAATCTGCTCGTTATTCTCAACGACAATTGTATGTCCATCGACCCCAACGTCGGCGCCTTAAAAGAATACCTCACCGACATTACGACTTCACACACTTACAACAAAGTGAAAGATGAGGTTTGGAATCTACTGGGACAAGTCTCAAAGTTTGGGCCCAATGCGCAAGCTGTCGTTCAAAAAGTAGAAAATGCAATCAAGTCGGCAATTCTCAAACAAAGCAATATGTTTGAGTCATTAAATTTTCGTTATTTCGGGCCTGTTGACGGTCACAATGTTGAGCATTTAAACAAAGTCCTTGCTGATTTAAAGGACATCCCTGGCCCCAAGTTGTTACACTGCGTAACTCGAAAAGGGGCGAAATACGAACCTTCCGAATTAGGGAGCCCCACGAAATGGCACGCACCCGGATTATTTAACAAGGAAACCGGAGAAAGTATTCAAACGACTGAAGTCGATACGGGTCCCAAACCTCCGAAATTCCAGGATGTTTTCGGCCAAACCATTATCGACTTGGCCAAGAAAAACAGACGTATTGTCGGCGTAACTCCAGCAATGCCCTCCGGATGTTCATTAAAGATGATGATGGAGCAAATGCCTGACAGAGCGTTCGATGTAGGTATCGCTGAGCAACATGCTGTAACATTTAGTGCCGGAATGGCAACAAGTGGGCTCATCCCGTTTTGTAATATTTACTCGAGCTTTATGCAACGTGCTTATGATCAGGTGGTACACGATGTTGCACTCCAAAACTTACATGTTGTTTTCTGTCTCGACAGAGCTGGGATCGCTGGAGCCGATGGGCCTACGCACCACGGCGCATTTGATTTGGCATATATGAGATGTATCCCCAACATGGTGGTGGCAGCGCCTATGGATGAAATCGACTTAAGGAACATGATGTATACCGCATCGGAGAAGCATCGCGGACCCTTCTCGATACGGTATCCCAGAGGGACTGGTTCAATCGCAGATTGGAGGCATGAATTTTCTGAGATTGCCATCGGAAAAGGACGCAAATTGAAGAATGGAGATGACATTGCCTTGTTAAGTATTGGGGCAATAGGAACTGAGGCTCAGAAAGGGATCGCAGAAGTTGAGAAGAAAGGAATTTCTGTTGCACATTACGACATGAGATTTGTGAAACCACTTGATGATATAATGTTGCACGAAATTTTCGGCAGATTTAAATCAGTCATTACAGTAGAGGATGGCACGATTCAAGGAGGGTTTGGCTCTGCAGTTATCGAATGGATGGCCGAGCAAGGTTACAGTGCGAGAGTTACAAGATTAGGGATGCCAGATCAATGGATCGAGCATGGTACACAGGCTGAGCTTTATGCTGAATGTGGTTACGATGCAGAGGCCATAGCTGCGCAACTGTGTGAAGAAAGTGAAAGACTCAAAATCGCTGTGAATTCGCGTGACAACAACGCTCAAAGTGCATGATTAATCCTGAAAATAATGATCTGGAGGGAGGGATTCGCAATCGTGTAGATGAGAGTGGCTTAGTACAAATAGACCTTGGCCAATTAAGCGAAATTAAATGTGTCGAACTAGATTTCACAGATTGGCTTTGGCAAGGGATGGTCGTGAAAGAGAAAGAATTTAGGGAGAAAGCAAAAAACCTGAAACCCGAAAACTTCGTCGGACTAGGTGTCGGGCTTACATGTACTGAAGATGCAATCGTTCCAGATTGGGCTTGGATGCTCGTCTCAGCGACACTGTCCACTTCTGAATTTGTTGTTGTGGGCGGATTAGAAAACGCAGAGGCAGAATCGCTTAAACGTGCCATCGAGAATCTATCTCCCGATGAATATTCTGGAAAAAGAGTGGTGATAAGAGGCTGTTCGAATTCCGGTGGTGCGAACTCACTTCTTCAAATCCAACAAAAACTGCAACCCGTCGTCAAGAGTTTAATGTTTGGTGAGGCGTGCAGTACCGTTCCTATTTATAAAAGTGTACCTCGCTAAGCGTGAATATAAATGTTGTCAGCTCCATCAAATAAAAAACTTTTCTTAATCGATGCATATGCGCTTATTTATAGAGCTTATTACGCGTTTATAAAAAGCCCACGTATTAATTCAAAAGGACTCAACACATCTGCTGTATTTGGTTTCACAAATGCCGTTCTTGAAATTATCAGAGTTGAAAAGCCCACGCATATCTCAGTTGTGTTTGACCCACCTGGAGGGTCCTTTAGGAATGTAATCTACCCTGAATACAAAGCAAATAGGGATGAAACGCCTGAGGACATTAAATTGAGTGTCCCCCTTATTAAAAAGGTTTTGGAAGGCCTGCAGATTTCCACAAGAATGGAAATGGGATACGAGGCCGACGATTTGATTGGATATCTCGCAAAAAAAGCAGAGAAAGAAGGGTATGATGTGTATATGATGACTCCCGACAAAGATTTCGGTCAACTTGTTTCGGACAGAGTCAAGATGTATCGACCCGGAAGAGGAGGTAGTCCAGCTGAAATATGGGGGCCCGAAGAAATTTGTGCAAGGTTTGGACTCAATCGCACCGAGCAGGTTATTGACTATCTGGGGCTTATGGGAGACGCCTCTGACAACATACCAGGTGTTCCGGGGGTGGGTGCAAAAACCGCTGCAAAATTACTCTGCGAATTCGACAGCATTGATGGATTGTATGAAAACACAGATAAGCTGAAAGGAAAGCTAAAAGAAAAAGTGGAGGCGAATCATGAACAAGCGCTCCTTTCCAGAAAACTTGCGACAATCGTACTTGATATTCCTGCGGAGGTAAATATTGAGGGTATGGTAAAAAATGAGGTTAACGTAAGTCTTTTGGAAGAAATCCTAGAAGAATTAGAGTTCCGAACCCTACTACGTAAGCTTATACCAAGTGACAACGTCACGACCGCAACCCCTCCAGCTCCGCCAGTTAAAATAAATACAAACGATGTAGGTCAAGTGAGTATGTTCGGGGACAACTCAGAAGTGCTCTCCACACCCACGGCATTGCCCCCACCCCTTGTCGATCATGTACCCACTCAAACAACAAAACCTACAGGGGACTACCATGTCGCTGACTCGCCTTCAGGACGCTCAAAGTTGATTGCCAAACTTCAGGAATCATCAGGTTGGGGCTTCCATATCATCACTGATGGGTTCAACCCGATGTTAGATAAACTATTGGGGTTCTCATTTGCAATCAAGCCTGGAGAAGCTTGGTATGTTCCTCTTGGAAATGAAGCTTCATCTGTCATTGAAGCGTTTAAATCTCTCCTTGAGGACCAATCAAAAGAGATTACTGCGACGAACTATAAATTCAGCAGAAAAGTATTTGGTCGCCTTGGGGTCAAACTCTCTAAAAATGTTTTTGATTGTATGATCGCGCACTACCTGCTTGATCCAGACCAAACTCACAAA
>JAPKBK010000159.1 GCA_028823435.1 Flavobacteriales bacterium | reverse complement strand
TTGATTGCGCTCCCTTACCCGTGAAACGTTCCATATTTTCTTCAGTCTGGATGATTCTCGTGTTCAGACGCGAGATCTTTTCACGAAGAATCGTTTGCTCACGACGCAAGCCACCATCACCCCCTCGACTGTCACCTTTGGTGAGGCGATTAATATGGTTTTGATAACTGGCAACTGAGCGTTCAGATTTTTGAGCACTTAACGCATCGTAGTGCGTGTCCATCGCTTTTGTAAAACGATCAGAAATTTGTTCAAAGACCTTGCGAGGCACGAATCCGACCTTTCTCCATTCTGTAGAAAACACTTTTAATGTGTTTAAGTCTTCAGAGCGGTTCTCTGTCACCTTAAATCCTTCGACTTTCTCTAAGAGTGAATTTTTCAGGATTAAATTTGCTTTCTCTTCTTTATTCCTTTCAGCGAATTGTTCCTTTTTTGCCTTAAAAAACACATCCTGAGCCTTGTGAAACCTTCGCCACAGTCGATGTTCGTCTCCAGGGGAGCATGACCCGCTCGCTTTCCAAGTCTTCTGAAGTTGTAACATTGTCAGAGTGGTGTCCTTCCAATCCGTACTTTCTTTCAGAGCCTCAGCCTTTTCACAAAGTTCAATTTTCGCCTTTTTCACCTCTGCCCCTTCCTCTTTCATCTTGTCGTAAAAGACCTGTCTTTTCTCGAAGAAAACATCAGAAAGTTCTCGGAATTGCTTCCACAAAGATTCGTTGTGCTCTTTTCCAGCAAACCCCATCTCTTTCCATTTACTCTGCATTTCTATCACCTGTTTGGTGATCACTTGCCAAGCCTTGGAGTTCCCTTCAACCTCTTCAGTGAGTAAGTTCCGTAGATTTTCGATAACAGCGTCTTTGGCCACCTTATGTTCCACAAAGCCTTCACGAATTTTATCGTAATGCGCCTTCACTTCATCAAAGACGGGTCGCGTGATGCTGAAAAACGTATCCGCCATCTCTTGATAGCTTTCTCTCGGCGAAGGACCTACATCAAGCCACTGTTTTTGCAGATCACGGGCAGCCTTTTCTCTCTCTTTTAGATTTTCAATGGCCGCCAGTTCTTTGGCTTTTTCTGTAAGATCTAACTTCTTTTTATTATTTATCTGTAAATCGTGGTCTTGAAGTTGCTTGTAAATATTGATGTTGTAGAAAAACTCATCCCTTAGGCGATGATACTCATCATGCACATCTTTGTATTTGTCACCAGGTACATCACCAATCTTTTCCCATTTCTCTCTTACTTCATTGAAAGAACTGAACGCTTTTCCAATATTCTCCTCCTCTTGTATGATGTTTCGCAGTTCCGCGAGTAACCCTTCCTTTATGGTAAAATTCGCTCTCTGCTCTTCACCTATTTGGGCCTTCCAAGCTTTCTCTCTCTCTTTATACTTCTTTGAAAGTTCCTCAACCAAAGCTTCATCTTCAGAAGGCTTGTAAAGGAATGAATCATCAATTTCGTGCGCCTCTTTTTCCCAGGCATCACGTTGACGCCTTACCTCATCTTGAGTGAGGGCATGGAAGGATTGTATGGCACTGCGCACATCTTTTCGGATGGCTTCCAGATCCTCGTTGCCGAGTAAATCCTGGATACGTTGCAAAAGTTCAGACCGCATAACGGATATAAAATGGGTGTTATTAGTTTTGCAAATATCGTAAATCTCAACCACCTTGCGCTTTAATATTCATTCTATATCGTCGAATAAAACAGTTGAGCATTGAATTGGAAGGAAAAAATAAGACGTTGGTGTGCCCGTTCTGAACGTTCACGAGGGGAGGTGTTAAAGCGTTTGCAAGAACTTGAGGTCCCCTCATCTGACGCCGAAGAATACCTCTCTTTACTTGAGTCTACTGACTTTGTAAACCAAACTCGCTTTATGAGTGCCTTCACGCACGATCATTTTGTACTGAAGAATTGGGGCCCATTAAAAATTAAAGATGGGTTGTTTTTAAAGGGGTGTTCTTCGGGTGAAATTTCTTCAACTTTAATGCCATTTACACCTGAAATCATCAAAGAAAAGCTGGTTGAAGTCATTTCAATTCGTCAAAAAACAGAGCCTTTCGAACTTCAGTCGAATAAACCGCGTTTAATCAGATATCTACAATCAAGAGGATTCCCTTTAGAACTCATCATGGAGGTCTTAGACTCCTCATCTTAAGTTAGCTACTTTTGTGACATGCTTACTATTGATTCTATCGAAGCACTTTCTACTCGTGTCGATGCCCTGAAGGGTTACTTAAACATCGAACAAAAGAGAATTGAAGTTATGGATGATGAGAAGCAAACTCAAGATCCTGACTTTTGGAATGATTCCAAGAAAGCTGAACTGGTGATGAAACAGATCCGTTCAAAGAAGTCCTGGGTGATAAAGTTTGACGATTGTGCGTCAAAGGTTGAGGACTTGTATGTTCTTTTTGAGTTTATGAAAGCAGGTGAAGAAGATCCTGCAGAAGTTGACGCTGCTTACAAATCGTCATTGGCAGTGATCGAGGACCTCGAATTTCAAAACATGCTTTCGGCGGAAGAAGATTCACTCAATGCCGTGATGCAGATTACTTCAGGTGCTGGTGGAACCGAGTCATGCGATTGGGCATCAATGCTGATGAGAATGTACAGGATGTACGGCGACAAGGCAGGTTTTAAGGTCCGTGAACTTCAACTCCAAGAGGGCGATCCCGCTGGAATTAAGCAAGTGACCCTAGAGTTTGAAGGTGAGTTCGCATATGGCATGCTTAAAGGAGAAAATGGGGTTCACCGTCTCGTACGGATTTCACCCTTCGACTCCCAAGCGCGTCGCCACACATCTTTTGCCTCAGTTTACGTGTACCCTCTCGTAGATGATTCTATAGAAATCACGATTAACCCAGCTGATATTACGTGGGATACTTTTCGTTCGGGTGGTGCAGGAGGCCAAAACGTAAACAAGGTTGAAACAGGCGTCAGAGTTCGACACGCTCCTACGGGGATTGTGATTGAAAATACAGAAACCAGATCTCAACTTGGCAACAGAGAGAAGGCGTTACAACTTCTTAAATCTCAACTCTTTGAACTCGAACGGTCCCGTCTTAACGAAGCGCGCGACGAAATTGAAGCGGGGAAAATGAAAATAGAGTGGGGTTCACAAATTCGTTCTTATGTCATGCAGCCATATAAAATGGTGAAAGACGTTCGCACAGGCTTTGAAACATCCAATGTCGATGCCATGATGAATGGCGAAATTGACGGATTCCTCAAGGCTTACCTTATGGAGGCTGGCGCAGCATCGAACACCGACAAAGCATAACAGCATTTCACACTAAATAAACTTCACTACCACAAACATCATGTCAGATTTCCGCATTGAAAAAGACACTCTCGGAGAAGTAAAAGTACCTTCTCATGTACTTTGGGGCGCACAAACAGAACGTTCACGTAACAACTTCCGCATAGGCCCTTCTTCTTCTATGCCTCTCGAAATCGTGTATGCTTTCGCCCATCTTAAACGTGCTGCCGCCATCACTAACTGCGAGTGTGGCATTTTATCTGAAGAAACCCGAGACCTTATTTCGACGGCTTGTGCTGAAATTCTTGAAGGAAAGCACGACAATCAATTCCCTCTTGTTGTTTGGCAAACAGGTTCCGGCACTCAGTCAAATATGAATGTGAATGAAGTGGTCGCCAACAGATGCCACCAACTTTCAGGCGGTACGCTTGGGTCGGGTACGCGTCCAGTTCATCCCAATGACGATGTAAACAAGAGCCAGTCTTCGAACGACACGTTCCCTACGGCGATGCATATCGCGGCTTATTCGCTAATCGTAGAAAACACCTTGCCAGGCATACAAACCCTTCGTGATGCGCTTGCAGCGAAGTCTAAAGCGTTCGAGTCGATTGTGAAAATCGGACGCACCCATCTGATGGACGCGACCCCTCTGACGCTCGGTCAGGAATTCTCAGGATATGTTGCCCAATTGGATTACGGTATGCGTTCCCTTCGCTCCTCACTTGCGCATCTTTCCGAGCTCGCTTTGGGAGGTACAGCTGTCGGAACGGGCATCAATACGCCTTCTGGCTATTCTGAAATCGTTGCCGCTCACATTGCTTCATCGACGAAGCATCCCTTTGTGACTGCACCTAACAAGTTTGAAGCACTGGCCGCCCACGATGCAGTGGTAGAGACTCATGGCGCACTCCGCCAGCTTGCGGTCTCTCTGAATAAGATTGCGAATGACATCAGAATGATGGGCTCTGGTCCTCGCTCAGCGATTGGTGAACTTCAACTTCCAGCAAATGAGCCGGGCTCTTCTATTATGCCTGGAAAAGTAAATCCAACCCAATGCGAAGCGATCACCATGGTTTGTGCTCAAGTACTTGGGAACGATGTTGCGATTGTTGTGGGCGGAACCCAAGGTCATTATGAACTCAATGTATTTAAGCCTATGATGGCACGCAACATCCTTGAGTCTGCGAGATTACTTGGCGACAGTGCGCTTTCCTTTGCAAAAAATTGTGTTGAAGGGATCACGGCGAACGAATCTCGGATTTCCGAACTTGTCGACAACAGCCTGATGCTCGTCACTGCCCTAAACACGAAAATCGGCTACTA
>JAPKBK010000158.1 GCA_028823435.1 Flavobacteriales bacterium | reverse complement strand
ACTCTGCCAGGAAGATGAATCTTGGCTTCTTTTCTCCAGGCGAGCTCTATTGCTTGTCGAATTGAATTTTGCACCTCCGCGTCTTCAATGTTGTGCGATTGAGGAATCGCAACGGCTATTTTGTTATCTCTGACGACAGTCTTCACAGTTTCTGTATCCGAAAACATCAACGCCAAATGATGCGACCTGGTTTGGAATGTTGTGTCAAGATCAAAGACGGTCAACAAACCTTCTGCTTTTTGCATCTTAGACAAATGGGGCTTGATCCAACTCATGCGCTTCTCCGTGAGCGCTTTTGCTTTTTTAAAACTTACCGAATGTGGCACAGAAACACGAACCCCCACAAAAGGTTTTATAGTGATGTTCAAGCGCTTGGCACGGTGGCTTCGAAAAAAAGTCACATCGACACCCTGAATATTTACAACTTCATCTTCCATGAACAGTTATGAATAAGCCCTTCACAGAATCATTGTTTGTATTCTTCGTAACCTAGCCTCATGTGAGGACTTGTTTTATAATAGTCGTACACGCCTAGAATACAAATGTTATTTAAATCAAACTTCACACGATTCTGGTCACACACGCGTGGATTTAATTCAATCCAATCGACATCACCGATCATGAGATTACACTTGTTCGGCAGCTCAATGATTTTATTTAAGACAAGTCCCATACGGATATATGACTCATCCACTGCGGGCGCCTTCCAGTGTTTTGCGGGATATATATTTGGTGTGAGACCCACTGCCTCAAATTCAGAAATATGTTCCGGATATTTCGCACTACATCGGTGAGCTTGTTTGACAATATCACTGTGCACATGAGAGATCGTAAACTGCCTCGTCTGTTTAATATTCTTGTAGGTATGCGCGAATTCCCCAGGGGGTCTTAACACAATCCCCATCAAAGCGGGACTTGAGCCAAGGTGCATAAGAGAACTCACAATGCTTAAATTATGAACACCCTCATCGCTCACGCTCCCTACCAAGACTGGACTTTTAAACCCACTTATAGAATTAACAAGCTCGGCTCTCGGACGAGATTCCATATCACTGAGATCGGATGCGTTTATTTTATGACAGTCTGACACTTAATTTAAGATTGAATGAAACTCATCTATTGTAGAAATAATTTTGACATTCTTAAACCCTTTTAATGAAATGTCTTTGTTTCTCGTGACAGGGATAATTTCAGAACCTGAGAATGTTTCATCCAGATAAGAAACAACCTTCTCCAGCCTACTAACAGATGACTGTGCAATCGCGAAAAACAAGATTTTATTTATTGTGAAATAATCTTTTAAAATGTCCAATGATTTCAAAGGGACAGATTGTCCCAAATAAATGACGGATTTATTATTTTCGGTGAGTATTAAACTTGCCACCAAAAGACCAATTTCATGATGTTCACCTTCGGGCAGAAATAAAAGCCACACCTCTTTGCCTTGAACATCATCATCCATGACACTGTCAATCCTAGAATACAGCTTTTGTTTAATTAACTCTGACAAAAAATGTTCTTGGGAAGGCAAAATATCATTCGTAAGCCACAAATATCCAATTCGATTTAAGGCTGGCAACAAAATATTTTTATAGACATACAGTGTGTCATAGCTATCTAATGAAGCATTTATGACTTCATGGAATAATGCTTTGTTAAATGTCAGGGCTGATTCAATGACCTTGTTTAATTGTTTTAAATGATAAACCTCATCATTAAGTGTAACGTTCCTGACTAGGTCTTCAATGTCTTTGTTTGTGAGGGACGCGATTTTGGAAATTTTATAGCCTTTGTCCTTTAAAATCGAAACATTAAGAGCCTTAACAAGTGTTTCATCATCGTAAAACCTAATGTTTGTGGGAGTTCTTTGGGGTACAAATAGCTTATATCTATTCTCCCAAGTTCTGATGAGCAACTTGCTAAATCCAGTAATGTTGGACAATTGTTCTATTGAGTAATTCGCCATTGTTGTTGCAAATTTATGATAATGTATACTCTTATTCAAAAAAAGTTGTACAAAATTTTGTTCATGGCATTTCATGAACTTATGTTTGCATAACATTTAAAACAAATAATTATACAGAAATGAAATATTTCAACATCAACACCTTCTTAGCATCAGTTTTATGCTTGTTCTCATTTAATGCTTTTTCACAGACAGTATTTGAGATTATTGAAAACTCTGAATTACACAACACACTAGAAGCAGCAATTGTTGCAGCTGAACTGAACGAAACACTCTCTTCAGAAGGCACATTTACAGTATTTGCGCCGACAGATGATGCATTCAGCGTAATTCCGGAAAACGTACTTGAGTCTTTGCTTGCTGATCCATCTGGAGATCTCACTCAAATACTTCTCAACCATGTCGTATCAAGTGTTGCAATGAGTACTGATTTATCTGATGGCATGATGATCGAAACATTGCAAGGCAGTGAAGTGATGGTATCTATCACAGATGGCGTGGTGATGATTGACAATGCAACTGTGATTGTCGCAGACATAATGGCTGACAACGGTGTTGTACATGTGATTGATGCAATCTTACAACCTGAAATGCCCACCAACACAGTGTTCGATATTATTGCAGCCTCAGAGGTGCACAACACACTAGAGACAGCAATTGTCGCAGCAGGTTTAGACGGAACACTTGCATCTGAAGGACCCTTTACAGTATTTGCGCCGACAGATGATGCATTCAGCTTAGTACCTGCAAACGTTCTTGAAACATTGCTCGCAGATCCAACTGGACTATTGACTCAAATACTATTGAACCATGTCGTTTCAGGAACAGCATTGAGCACAGACCTGTCTGATGGCATGATGATCGAAACATTGCAAGGCAGTGAAGTGATGGTATCCATTACAGATGGCGTGGTGATGATCGGAAATGCAACTGTGATTGTCGCAGATATAACGGCTGACAATGGCGTTGTACATGTCATTGATGCAATCTTACAACCTGAAATGCCCACCAACACAGTATTCGACATTATTGCAAACTCAGAAGTGCACAACACACTAGAGACAGCAATTGTGGCAGCAGGTTTAGATGGCGTACTGTCATCTGAAGGACCCTTTACAGTATTTGCGCCGACAGATGATGCATTCGGATTAATTCCAGCTGACGTCATTGAAACATTGCTCGCAGATCCAACTGGACTATTGACTCAAATACTATTGAACCATGTCGTTTCAGGAACAGCATTGAGCACAGACCTGTCTGATGGCATGATGATCGAAACATTGCAAGGCAGTGAAGTGATGGTATCCATTACAGATGGCGTGGTGATGATCGGAAATGCAACTGTGGTTATGGCAGACATAACTGCTGACAATGGCGTTGTCCATGTGATTGATGCTGTCATCGAAACGACAGTGAATAACATCATTGAATCAAGCGCTATCATTGCAAATGACATCTACTTATTTAGCGTAGATATCACAGGTAGAGAAATCAATTACAACACCACAAATACGATTGTATTCGACATCTACAAGTCTGGAAAGACAGTCAAGAGGTTTGTAACGATACAGTAAGTCAAAAAACCGAAATTCATTATGGGTTACTACCAAATACACGATGAACAGGTTGTGAAGACTGATATAAATAATCTATGGGATTTTGTCTCTGACCCTTCGAATCTTAAAAAGCTGACGCCTTCAAAACTTGGCTTTAAGATGATGACATCAACACATACGGAGATGACAGAAGGAATGATCATTACCTATAGAATCACGCCACTTCTTAACATAGGTGTCAAGTGGGTGACGGAAATCAGTCATGTGAAAAAACAGAACTACTTCATTGACAAACAGGTATATGGACCCTATAAATTATGGCATCATCAGCACATCTTTAAAGTGATTGACGAACAACATGTTCGCATGACCGATATCGTCACGTACGCGCTGCCATTTGGAATAATTGGTGACTTCGTCAACTTTATATTTATTCGAAGAAAACTTAAGACAGTTTTTGATTACCGTAAAGTTGCATTAAATAAAATATTTAACACATGATTCGTTTTTTTAGAAAAAAATCCAAGTACGATAAACTTAATTCAGAATATAAAAAACTCATGAAGCAGGCGTTTGTACTCTCAACAAAGAATAGAAAGTTGAGTGATGAAGCAACGTCAAAAGCGAATGATATTCAAAAATTGATGTCGGAACTGGATCCTGAAAAATAACAGCATAGGGCTCACAAAGCAGACTGCTATCAAACCCTATGCAATACGATATAAATGACAAAAGTCGATTCTCACGAATCGGCTTTTGTTCATTTACAATCTTATAGAATATCTTCACCCCATGATTAAAAGACCTAGCAAACGCAGCGTACTCATAACATTACTCATTGTTTTCGTAGCAATACAAATGAAAACAACAGATAAGACGCCACTCAAAATCACGCCTGAATCAGACTTCCTAACGTTAGAAGAAGCGCCTCAGGAGGTCACAAAACTGTTTCAATCCACCTGCTATGACTGCCATTCAAACGTGACACGATACCCTTGGTATAGCAATGTCGCACCTGTAAGTTGGTGGCTAGAGGGGCATATTAACAAAGGCCGATCAAAAGTGAATTTTT
>JAPKBK010000157.1 GCA_028823435.1 Flavobacteriales bacterium | reverse complement strand
TGGTCCTGTAAGATTTGTAGAAAGCGGAGCTCTTACGATGAGTTCTATTTGAGCAGAGTCAATGCCGCAATAACTGGAATCGTAGAGCATGACATAGTACGTTCCTATTCCTGGGAGGTCGAGTTCGAAGGGCGCTGATGAAGTCCAAGGCCTCCAGTCGATGATGTCATCCACGCCATTGTTGTCGAGGTCTCCGAAATTCCATTTCTCAAACCGCTGTGTTGTATTGCCATTCGCTGTGCAATTTTTCTCGGTATTATTTGAAAGAAGAACAGTCGTGTCGGGGTAACAAAGCTGGGTTGAAGAAGCCCCGATCGCAGCATTGTCCAAATCCCAAATATTGATGTAGTCAATCGTCACACTTGCCCCTGTCCCGAACTCGTGATTTCTGCAAGCGTTCGTTGCTGACAGCGTCACTTCTCTGTTACATCCTGTAGAGCCTACTGAGTAGTTATGAGGAACAGTTCCTCCTGCATTTGTTGCGTCAAAACTCTCTGTGACTCCGTCGTCAAATTCCCATGTAAATGTGGTTGTCGCGCTTACGTTTGTAGAGGCATTTAAAAAGAACAATGTCGCCGGTGCACATGCATCCGTTACCCAACCCTCAGGGATTTGAATGGATGGGTTTACCGATTCCTCTTTGACAAACTCTCCTGTCACGACACATCCATCGGCACTTGTAAATGTCAAGGTATAGACCTGCCAAACATCAGGATAGGTATGTGTAATCGAATTTCCGGTGGCCCAAAGCCCTAGGTTTTCATCCGATGTGCCATCTCCCCAGTTGACAGTGACATCATTCCATTCGGACGACGTTTGTATGAAAAGATCATAATCACCAGGATTACAGCTAAACCAAGTCGGGGAAGAAGATGCCACACCGTCGGCATCTAAAAGGTCGTGACATTGAGCGTTAGCGCCTGTTCCTACTAGGGTTAGGAGGAGTACGGTTGTCGCAATGCTGAGGAGTTTTTGACAATACATAGTAATTCTTACGATTTTACCTGCTTTAGGTTACGTTTTAGAGTGGTTTTCTAACCTATAAAATTACTAGTGCGGATCGAGGAAATTTGGGTTTTGAATAAATGTTGTGTCGGTCAGAGCGTGTAAAAAAGCGATTATTGCATCTTTCTGTTGCGGCGCAAGCGCTAAACCCCCTGTTGTGTACTTCATAAAAGGATCTATCGTTGATGAACTGACCCCTCCGCTATTGTAGTGTTCAATCACATCTTCAAGAGATGTAAAACGACCATCGTGCATATATGGCGCACTCAAAGCAACATTGCGCAATGTGGGTGTTTTAAAAAGGCCGGAATCCAAAACAAATCCGGTAACATTTACTCTGCCAGGGTCATTTTCAAATGATGGGTCAAGACCGTTGTTGTGAAACAAATAATCAGAAAATTGTAGCCCAGCTTCTCCATGACAATGAAAACAGTCAGCACCAAACTCTCCACCTTGATTGACCTCTGGATCTCCTCCTTCTTTGAGGAATAACTGGTACCCCAAATATTCGCTGTCAGTGAGGTTTGTTTCTCCTCTTCGCCATTTGTCGAATTTGCTGTCCGCACTGATCATCGTCCGAACAAACTGAGCGATTGATTTCACGGCTAAATCTTCAGTGATGATTTCACTTCCAAATGCATTAAAGAACAATTGTGGGTAGTCTAGGTCTCCAAAATCTTCCGTCATCAATCGTTCCACAACGACTTCCCATGAAACATTCATTTCTAGGGGGTGCTCAACGGGTTCACGTATTTGGTCTTCAAGCGTCAAGGCTCTACCATCCCAAAAGAAAGACGATGACCATCCCAAATTGCAAATCACACTGGCATTTCTGTCGCCGAGCGTTCCATTCACTCCAGAACTGAATTGATTTGGGTCCGAGAAACTGGACGAAGGCGCATGGCAACTGCCACACGAAATAGAGCGGTCTAGGGAGAGAGACGGTTCCCAAAAAAGGAGGCGTCCCAATTGTATTCCTTCTTCAGTCATGGGATTGTCTGCGGGGATATCCATGGGTGGGAAGAAAGGAGGGATTTCGACTGTATATGCGGTTGGCTTCCACGTCTCAACGCCACAATCGCACCCAGAAGCAACCGCTGAGAATACAAAAGCACTTAAGATCAAATATCTTGATATTGTTTTGTGGATCATGACAACAATAACCTTTTATTTGAGGGTCCAGGATAAAGAGAAATTATCTACAAACTTTATCGCGTCTGCGACCGGCCCCATAGCGTGGCCCACCAGACTTAAATCTAAGGTATCAGCAGTTGAAGCAAAGGCTTTGCGTAAATCCAAATCAAGCATAAACTCAATCGTTTCATCTTTATTCAGGACGACACTTTCGTCTAAATCTAACGTGACGGTCCTATAGAGAGGATTCGATGCAGGATGAAAGATATAGGGCGTCTGAATCAATCCGCCTTCGTTTTCTGCCAATTTCCCTTCACATTTCACAAAGAAATAACTGCCCATCATATCCCATGTCATCCCGGCACTCCCTGCCACACTAAGTGGGTCGTCGCTGGAAAGAGATGTATTCAATGCCATTGTATTCATTTCAGATGGCACCCCCACATCAAACCTCAAAGCATCGAATTCATTGCCTGATCTTAGCATTTTTTTATTGAACACCCCATTCGCAGCAGCCGAACTCGGTATGAAATCCAGACGAGAAATGGATTCAGAATTAATCCATTCACCCGATACAAGACGAAGAGAAATATTGCTCATGTAACATGAAAGTTTCTCAGGGCGCACATCATGTCCCATATGATCGGTGACTGTGTCTCCAATAGATAGTGTTTCTCCAGACCAAGACAATTCTGTATTTAGAACGACAATGCCAGGATTTTCATCAGGATTGCAACTGCTGATGAAGATCATTGTAATTGCGGTGAGACTCACGAGTAGGACGTTATTTTTCATCTTAACTTTTCTAGTTCTAATCACAATGACGACAAATTTCGTAAAATGTTGCATGGAAAGCGATGATTTTGCTCATAATTTGTTGTAATATTTGAAGCTAATGACTAGCCTCACAAATAATTTCGAAGTTGTAAGAGCCTCAGCAGGATCTGGAAAGACATATAGATTGGTCCTGAGGTATCTTGAATGTGCTCTGAAAAGTGATGTGGCAGGTGCATTTAAAAGCATATTGGCACTGACTTTCACGAACAAAGCTGCTGCTGAAATGAAAGGCAGAATACTCGAGGATTTAGAAAAACTGTCTGCTGGAAAAGGCGATAAAAAAGCGCATTTACTTGATCACCTTCAGATCTCAGAAGAAAGACTTGTAAAAAGATCTACCCATCTTCACAAAGAGATGCTTCACAGGTACAGCGATATCGCAGTTATGACGATTGATAGTTTCGTGAATCGATTGGTCAGAAGTTTTGCAAGGGATTTGGCCTTAGATCAAGATTTCAGAATAGAACTCGACTCCGATAAGATTATTGATGATGCGGTGTCTCAGCTTTTAGATAAAGTAGGCATCAAAGGCAATGAGTCCTTGTCTCATCTTTTAGAAGGTTTTTCAGATCAACAAGTAGAAGACGACAAGGACGCCAGAGTGCGTAATCCTTTGAAAGATTTGGGTAAAGCGGTTGTCAAAGAAAACATGCGCGATGTCATCGCGGCATTTGAAGAAATTTCGCCCGAAGATTTTAAAGACATAAGTCGCTCCCTAAGGAGCGCTACTACGAGCTCTGAAACACACTTAAAAGAAGTCGTTCAAGTCGCTAACACTGCCATTGTAGAACTCGGGATGGCAGATTCGGACTTTGCCTATGGCGATGTCCCAAGAAATCTAAAAAAATTCGCCAAAGGCAGCGTGAAAGAATTGTCAAGTAGGATACGAAGTCACCTCACGGAACCTGAGTCAATGCTTAAGAAAAATGCATCCGACGAATTAATTTCGAAGGCGCAAAGTCTAGGAGTATTCCTCATTCACGTGCACGATGCAGCCATAAAAATGCTCCCTGAAACACAGGAGGGAAAGACGTATTTGCTGGCAAAAAGTTTATTGAAGCGTCTCGATTTAATGGGAACCCTTTCCGAACTCCACAAGGAAATAGAGAAAGTCCAAACCGACAACAATGTCCGCACATTCGGAGCGATGCACAGGATGATCTCAAAAATTGTACGAGAAAATCCGACGCCATTTATATATGAAAGATTGGGAAGCCGATACGCCCATATTTTCATGGACGAGTTCCAAGACACATCGATCACTCAATGGCATAACATTGTCGTTTTATACGATCACGCATTGGCGCGTGATCAAAAGAATTTGGTCGTAGGAGATGGCAAACAAGCCATCTATAGATGGCGAAACGGTGACTATAAACAGCTGATGGATTTGCCGGCTTTGCAAGGTGAGAATTTAGGTATTGCATTGTCAGAAGCAGAGAATACCTTAAAGGATCATTGTTTCCCCGACAGTCTAGATGACAATTGGCGGACGGGGAGTGAAATCGTTGAATGGAATAACAGATTGTTTGGCGAGTTGCGGAATCATCTTCCTCCCGAACTCACGAAGGTGTATGACGGACTTTCGCAAACGCCTAAGATGAAATTTCCAGGTGGGGTGCATTTGGAACTTGTGTGTGGCG
>JAPKBK010000156.1 GCA_028823435.1 Flavobacteriales bacterium | reverse complement strand
TGGTGGACTTGACCATCGCACAACAATCAATCATTGTTCTGACTGCAACTTTGGCATCGATTGGTGCAGCAGCCGTTCCTAGCGCAGGCCTGGTCCTTATGATCATTGTACTCGAAAGTGTGGGCCTTAATCCAGCTTGGATTGCGCTGATATTCCCTGTGGACCGAATTCTCGACATGTGTCGAACAGTGGTCAATGTTACCGGTGACGGAACAGTGAGTACACTTGTTGCAGCAAGCGAAGGTGAACTGGAGGACGTTAAGCGTTAAGAGATCACATGTACAAGCCTTTTACCTTTCTGTTTGTCTTATTTGCTGCGACTGTAACGCCTTGCAAATATGCCGCACAAACCTGTCCCGCTCCAGAAGACGTCTCGTCAAAAACCATGAGTCTCTTCGAAAAAGCAACAGATAAAAAGAAAAAGAAAACTAACGAAGAAAGGATAGAAATGCTGAAAGAAGTTGTCGACCGACAGCATGATTTCGGCGCAGCGTACGAAGCGCTCGTAGGACTCTTATTCAAAGAGGCAAAAAAAGACCGAGAATTCTCAGACGAATGCATTGCGGCAACAGCAAACTGGATTGAGCTCTGTGGAGAGCAGTCGGAGGCACACTATATCCTTGGCGCCTTGGCTTTCATTTCTGGAGACGCCGCTTCTGCACTTGTCGAATTCGAAGCATTCATTGCAAAAACTGACGAAGAAGCAGAAAACGAGACGTTGTCAAAGCGTACTGAGCGAAAAAGACGTGATGTCTTGGAAATGATTCCGGAGGCACGTTTCGAAGTCCAGTATTATGCAAACCGAAACACTTACAAGCCTGAACCCCTTCTCTACACAAGCCAAATCGAGGATGAGTATCTACCTGCCTTGTCTCCAGATGGGAGCATCCTGTTCTTTACCAGAGCACGAAACGAGAGATTCAGAGGGGATGTCATTACACGAAGGGTGGAAGATTTTGTTTGGTCAAAAAGGACGTCAGCTGAAGAAGATTTTGATGGCGGAGAATTGCTGTCCTACCCTTTCAACGATGGGGGCAACTTCGGAGGCGTAAGCTTATCAATTGACAACAGATTACTGGTCGTCGCAGCATCAAACCCCACACCTGAAAATCCTCAAAATATAGACTTATTCACGACGACTTATATTGTGAATGGGAAAAATGATGACGGAGGTTTTTCTTACTACTGGGGAGACCTGAAATTGCTGGGACCAGAAATAAACACACCCATGGGCTGGGAGTCTCAACCTGCGCTAAGTGCCGAGGGCGACGAACTTTTTTTCGCTTCAGCGAGAGAGAATTCAACCCTAGACGATGACGGCAACCCTACAATGGATATTTACGTCAGCATAAAAGACGAAAACGGGGATTGGGCACAGGCGGAGAAACTGCCGTCCCCCATATCTTCGAGCGCCCAGGAGAAGGCCCCGTTTATACATCCAGACGGCAAGACTTTATATTTCTCCAGCACGAGGCTCCCGAGCGGAGGTGGATATGATTTGTGGGTCTCGAGAAGAGATTCCATGAATGTTTGGTCAGACCCTGTCAACCTAGGCATGCCTGTTAACACAACCGGTGATGAGCACGGACTTGTCGTCTCCTCAAATGGGAATGAGGCCTTTTTTGCGAGCCGAAGAAGCGGAACGAAAGGATTAGACATTTTGAGTTTCCCTTTGCCCAAAGCACTTAAACCAGAAGCCGTAAAAGTCATCCATGGCGTCGTGGACCCCACTCCCCCTTCAGATGACATCATACTCACTCTCGAGTACGTTCAAAGCAAACAGGTGGAGGAAATTGACCTCAATCTAGACGATGGGTCATTTGCGGCTGTGATCAACCTTGAAAGAAATGAGGATGTCATTCTAAACGTATCTGGAGTGGATTTGGAATTTGAAGCCACTGTCGTTCATGTGGCACAAGAAGACAATGAACATAGCGGTCACAAAATCCAATCACAAGAACCGACACCAGCCATTACAGTGCGCGCAAAAAAATCCAGTCAAATAGATGCCTTTGAGCTTAAAGATGTCCAATTTGAAACAAACAAAAGTGAACTTACATACACGACGAAACTCATACTGTTTAAGTTTGCTGAATACATCCTTAAGAACCCGAATTACACGATGGAAATTGAAGGTCATACAGATGATGTGGGGTCAACTGAAGACAACTTAAAACTCAGTCAAGCAAGAGCTGAAGCTGTGAAAAGATTCTTTGAAGAATCGGGGATTGAACCTTCACGGTTAAAAGCGAGCGGGTTTGGAGAGTCTAGCCCTAAAGAGGCGAACAATACAAATCAAGGCAGAGCCTCAAATCGACGGACCGAATTTATCGTAAAAAACAAACCGTAAGGAGTTCAAAAAAAAGCTTAAAATTTTGAATCTAAAATCCGAATCACACACATCCAGCCGTTGAGAACATCAAGAGCATGACGAGATAGCCCCACACCTAGGTGTTAAATTCGTTTGTACAGAGCTCTATCATTCCAACATGCCCAGCAAACTAAAAAACTCACGTCAAATATCTAGAATCCAACTTGTGCTTATGCTCAGTTGCGGATTCTTTTTGACACCGTCATTAGAAGTGAAATCACAGCTTACTCATGAGCTAGAGCCCAAAGAAAGGGTTTGGGCGAAAGCAAATGACGCCTACGAAAAAGAACAGTACGCCCTTGCGATGAAGAGCTTCGACGACTTTATGAAGTTTGAAGAAGATGACAGATCTGAGCGTTATGTGAAAGCAGCTTACTTCGAGGCATTGTGCGGATTGAACCTTTACAACCGAGATGCTGAATATCGAATAGATGCCTTTATTACAGCTTATCCAGAGAGCCCTTACGTGCAGAAAGCATTGTGGGAAATCGCGGACCATCATTACAAACGAAGACATTTTAAAAAGGCAGCAGCAGCATTCAACGAAGTAGACTTAAGACGGTTGCAAAAAGATCAGCAACGAGAATTGAGATTTAAAAGAGGACACAGCTTATTTGAGCAGGAGGATTTTGAAGCTGCGCGTTATGATTTATTCGAAGTCATGAAAGAAGAGGGTGCGTATCTGGCGCCTTCAACGTATTACTTCAGCCACATCTCCTACATGAAAGGGAATCCACAGGTTGCACTTGAGGGCTTTGAAGCAATATCTACACATCCAGACTTCATCGATGTTGTGCCTACTTACATCGCCCAAATGCTGCACGCTACGGAACAGTTTTCAAGACTTAAAGAATATGGACCTCCCCTTCTTGAAGAATCCGCGGGACTCGACAAAGATGAAAGAACAGAAATATCGCGGCTCGTTGGAGACGCCTTTTACAAGGATCAAGATTTCGAGTCCGCTTCGCCATTCCTTGAACAAGCTTGGGAAGGAAGCCGTGGTCCAGACCGGAAAGCTGAATTCGCGTATGAAGTAGGCTACACACGATATCGCATAGGGTCCTGGAGTGACGCATTGCTCGTCTTGGCGATAACAGCGCGAGAAGATGACAAACTGGGACAAAACGCGACCTACCATATGGCGGATTGTTATATTCAACTCGGTCAAAAAGGCAAAGCAAGAAGCGCATTCGGAAGGGCAGCATCTAAAGACTACGACATTGAGATCATGGAAGATGCGTTATTCAGCTATGCAAAGCTTGCCTTCGAACTCTCATACAATCCTTTTGATGATGCCATCGTGGCTTTTCAGAAGTATCTGGATCAATACCCTACATCTGTGCGACGTGACGAAGCATATCGCTTCCTTTTAGATGTATATCTCACAAGCCGAGATTATGAGAGAGGTCTGAACGCCTTAGACCAAATCCAAGACAAAGATCTTACGGTACGTGAATCATATCAACTTCTTGCCTATAACAGAGGGGTGGAACTATATCAAGGCGGCAAGTACAAGCAAGCATTGGTGTATTTCAACAAAGTCCGGACGTATCCCATAGATGCTCAACTCGCAGCGGAGTCACATTACTGGGAAGGAGAATGTCATTTTTCTTTGCGTGACTATGTGAACGCTACGGGTTCTTATTCAAAGTTCTCTAGAGCTCCAGGTGGCTATTTAAGCTCATATTACCCTGCAGCAGATTACGCCAGAGGGTACGCTCTCTTTAAGAGAAAGAAATATTCAGATGCGCTTTCTGCATTCCGTTCATATCTGGAAGCTCATCCAGAGGATGCGCCCAAAAGAATGCACGATGCGGAATTAAGAACTGCAGATTGTTTCTACGCAAAGAAAGAATTTGATCGCGCGGTGACCTACTACGACAGATGTCTGGAAAGAACAACCGAGAATAAAGGGAGCGTTGACTACATCCTTTACCAAAGGGCGATGTCGATGAGTTTCACTGAAGCAGCTGAATCCCTCACAGAACAAATTGAGGGCTTGGACAAACTCCTTAAAGAATTCCCGAAGTCGAGATTCGTTGTAGATGCCCTTTACGAAAGTGCACGAACCCAAATCGAGCGTGATGAACTTGAGGACGCGCGTCGTCGATTAGATGTTCTCCTAACCGCACACCCACGGAATCCTCGCACGAAGGAAGCGCTCGTAGACTTATGTCTAATAGGTATCAAACAAAACCGACCAGATGACGTTCTCGAAACGTGGGACAGAATACGCACCACATACGGAAACGATCCCATCGCAGCAGATGCGTACAACATTGTCGAGCCACTCCTTATAGATCGTGGACTCC
>JAPKBK010000155.1 GCA_028823435.1 Flavobacteriales bacterium | reverse complement strand
CAGTTTATGGACCAAACCAACCCTCTAAGTGAGGTGACACACAAGCGACGTATATCAGCCCTAGGGCCTGGTGGACTCTCTCGTGAGCGTGCTGGATTTGAGGTTCGTGATGTACACTACACGCACTATGGACGTCTATGTACGATTGAAACACCAGAGGGACCTAACATTGGACTTATTAGTTCTCTGTGTGTCTATGCAAAGGTGAACAGACTTGGATTTATTGAAACACCATATCGTAAAGTCATTGATGGTAAAGCAGCAACCTCATCAGAGGATGTTATTTACTTATCAGCAGAGGATGAGGCATTGTCTTTAATTGCGCAGGCAAATGCGAAAATTGACAAAGATGGAAATTTCCTTGATCCATTAATCAAGTCTAGGTTACAAGCAGATTATCCACTTGTACAACCTAAAGAGTTGGAGTACATGGATGTGGCTCCAAATCAGATCGCTTCTATTGCGGCGTCATTAATTCCATTCTTGGAGCATGATGATGCGAACCGTGCGCTGATGGGATCTAACATGATGCGTCAGGCTGTTCCACTTATGATTCCAGACTCTCCTATTGTAGGTACAGGGGTTGAATCAGCTGTGGCAAGAGATTCAAGAATTCTTATGCGTGCTGAGTCGGACGGTGTTGTTGAGTATGTTGATTCAGACGTGATTCATATTCGTCACAAAATGGATGAGAGCGATCTTCTCGTTTCATTTGATGATGATTTGAAGTTTTATAACCTCGTTAAATTTTCGCGGACGAACCAAGGTACATGTATGAACCTTCGTCCCATTGTTTCGAAAGGCGATCGTGTTAATAAAGGTCAGATTCTTGTAGAAGGATACAGCACAGACAATGGAGAGCTTGCATTGGGTCAAAACATGAAGGTTGCCTTTATGCCATGGCAGGGATACAACTTTGAGGATGCGATTGTGATTTCAGAACGTGTCGTAAGAGAAGATGTATTTACATCATTACACGTGGATGCGTATACACTCGAAGTTAGAGATACAAAGCGTGGTATTGAGGAATTAACAAATGATATTCCCAACGTAAGTGAGGAAGCAACAGCAAACCTCGATGAGAACGGATTAATTCGAATTGGTGCAAATGTGAGTGGTGGTGACATCCTCATAGGTAAGATTACACCTAAAGGTGAGTCAGACCCTAGTCCTGAGGAGAAATTACTTAGAGCTATTTTCGGAGACAAGGCTGGAGATGTAAAGGATGCTTCGTTGAAAATGCCACCATCGAGTAAGGGTGTCGTGATTGACAAGAAGTTATTCAGCCGTGCTGTGAAAGACAGGAAAGCCAAAGCTGCAGACAAGGCAATTATTGAATCAATTGATATTGAATTCGATAAGGAGGCTGCGTCTCTCAAGAAAATCTTGGTTGACAAGCTTATGAAGCTCGTTGCAGGAAAGGTGAGCCAAGGTGTTTTCAATTACTACAAGGAAGAGCAGGTTAAGAAGGGGATCAAGTTCACACAGAAAATTCTATTGAGCTTGGACTTCCTGATTATAAACTCGGAAGCTTGGGTAAGAGATACTGAAGTGAGTGATCTTGTAAATCGTGTAGTGCACAACTACACAATGAAGTACAATGATCTTCTTGGTGCGTATAAGCGCAAAAAATTCCAGGTTACTGTAGGTGATGAACTTCCAAATGGAATTGTCAAGCTAGCGAAGGTTTACGTGGCTAAGAAACGTAAATTGAAGGTGGGTGACAAGATGGCGGGACGTCACGGTAACAAAGGAATTGTTGCAAGAATTGTACGTCAGGAGGATATGCCTTTCCTTAAAGATGGAACCCCAGTGGACATTGTTTTAAATCCACTTGGCGTACCATCTAGAATGAACCTGGGACAGATTTACGAAACTGTACTTGGGTGGGCAGGCCAAAACTTAGGAATGAAGTTTTCTACGCCAATCTTCGATGGTGCTACCTTAGAAGAGATTACTGAATTGACAGAAAAAGCAGGTGTTCCTGATTGTGGTGTGACTCACCTCTATGACGGAGGAACTGGAGAACGCTTTGATCAACCTGCGACAGTAGGTGTCATTTATATGATTAAGCTAAGTCACATGGTTGATGACAAGATGCATGCGCGTTCAATCGGACCTTACTCACTGATTACACAACAACCATTGGGCGGAAAGGCTCAGTTTGGTGGTCAGCGTTTTGGCGAGATGGAAGTGTGGGCACTTGAGGCATTTGGTGCTGCGAATATCCTACAAGAGATTTTGACTGTAAAGTCGGATGATGTTATAGGACGTGCAAAAGCATACGAAGCCATCGTTAAAGGTGACCTCATGCCTAAGCCTGGAATTCCAGAGTCGTTTAATGTACTTCTTCACGAGCTGAAAGGTCTCGGACTAAGTATTTCACTAGATTGATACCCCTCATTGAAAACTGATATGTTCCAACAAAAGACCCCCCAACAGACCTCGGGCGATTTTTCGACAATAACAATTTCGTTATCATCGCCAGAGACAATTCTTGAGCAGTCACATGGTGAAGTGCTTAAGCCAGAAACCATCAACTACCGTACCTATAAGCCGGAACGTGATGGATTGTTTTGTGAAAGAATTTTCGGACCTGTAAAAGACTTTGAATGTCATTGCGGTAAGTACAAGCGTATCCGCTATAAGGGTATCGTTTGTGACCGTTGTGGCGTAGAGGTTACAGAGAAAAAAGTTCGTCGTGAGAGAATGGGACACATTTCGCTTGTCGTTCCTGTGGCTCACATTTGGTATTTTAAAAGCTTGCCAAATAAAATAGGATATCTCCTGGGTCTGCCTTCAAAAAAGTTAGATCAGATTATTTACTACGAACGTTACGCAGTCATAAATCCTGGTATTGCAAAAAATGCTGAAGGAGAAGATTTGCAAATAAATGATTTCCTTACTGAGGATGAGTACTTCGATATTCTAGATACTCTTCCGAAAGAAAATCAATACCTAGACGACAAAGATCCAAATAAATTTGTCGCTAAAATGGGTGCTGAGGCAGTTCATGATCTTCTTGCAAATCTTGATTTGGATGAACTTTCATTTAAACTACGTCATTCTGCGGATACAGAAACATCTCAGCAGCGAAAGAGTGAAGCGCTTAAGCGTCTTCAAGTCGTTGAGAACATGCGTGATTCGCATAAGAGAATTGAGAACCGTCCTGAATGGATGATTATCAAAGTTGTTCCGATCATTCCACCGGAGCTCCGTCCTCTTGTTCCACTAGATGGTGGTCGTTTTGCAACGTCTGATTTAAATGATTTATACCGCCGTGTCATTATTCGCAACAACCGTTTAAAGCGACTTGTTGAGATTAAGGCGCCAGAGGTCATTCTAAGAAACGAGAAGCGTATGCTTCAGGAGGCTGTAGACAGCCTTTTCGATAACAGTCGTAAATCAAGTGCGGTTAAGACAGAAAGCAACAGACCTTTAAAATCTTTAAGTGACAGCTTAAAAGGTAAGCAAGGTCGTTTCCGTCAGAATCTACTCGGTAAGCGTGTTGATTATTCTGCACGTTCGGTGATTGTTGTAGGTCCTAAGCTGAAAATGCACGAATGTGGTATGCCTAAGCATATGGCAGCCGAGCTTTATAAGCCGTTCATTATTCGTAAGATGCTTGAGCGTGGAATCGTCAAGACTGTAAAGTCAGCTAAGAAAATAGTTGATGCAAAAGAAGCGATTGTTTGGGATATTCTTGAAAATGTGATGAAGGGGCATCCAGTGCTTCTAAATCGTGCGCCAACGCTTCACAGACTTGGTATACAAGCATTCCAACCTAAATTAATTGAAGGTAAAGCGCTACAGCTTCATCCACTTGCTTGTACAGCGTTTAACGCTGACTTTGACGGTGACCAAATGGCTGTACACTTGCCATTAGGTCATGCGGCAGTGTTAGAGGCACAGTTGCTAATGCTTGCTTCTCACAACATTCTAAACCCTGCAAACGGAGCGCCTATTACCGTTCCTTCACAGGATATGGTCTTGGGTTTATACTACATTACAAAAGAGCGTAAGAGTACAACTGAATGGCCTGTAAAAGGCGAAGGTACTGTGTGTTACTCTCCTCAGGAGGTGAGTATTATGTACCAAGAAGGTAAGCTTGATCTACACGCTGCTATTAAAATGCGTTTTATTGATGTCAACGGTGATTCTTCAATCATCGAAACGACGTGTGGTCGTGTTTTATTCAATGAGCATGTTCCACTAGAAGCAGGTTATATCAATGAGCTGTTAACCAAGAAGTCACTTCGTGATATTATTGCGAAAGTATTAGAAACAGTAGGTGTTGCAAGAACAGCTGAATTTCTAGATGACATTAAACATCTTGGTTTCTACATGGCGTTTAAAGGTGGTCTTTCATTCAACTTGAATGATGTCATTATCCCACCGGAGAAAGAAAAGCTTGTCACAAAAGCGACAGCTGAAGTGGCTGAGGTTATGGAGAACTACAACATGGGTCTCATCACCAACAACGAGCGTTACAACCAGATCATTGATATTTGGACACACACAAATTCTCGTCTCACGAATATCCTGATGGATAGGCTTGAGACAGACAAGCAAGGGTTTAATTCTATTTACATGATGATGCACTCTGGTGCACGTGGATCTAAAGAACAAATTAGACAGCTGTCTGGTATGCGTGGTCTTATGGCGAAACCGCAGAAATCTTCTAC
>JAPKBK010000154.1 GCA_028823435.1 Flavobacteriales bacterium | reverse complement strand
ATTCTTGAGGCACTCCGAGAGATCGCATTGATTTTGTCGGGATGCTTTCTCCGTATTGCTTTTTTCATTTTCTTCTGTTGTGCTTCCCAAATCTTCCTCATTCCCGATGCACTGGCAGAAGCTGCCGGCTTTAAAGTTTGATCTACTGCCGAGGACACGTCCTCAATGACTTGCTGCAAGTCAGACAACATGACATCGATCTCTTTTGTTTTGTTCGGGAGTTGACGCTCAAGCCATTTGCTGACCCATTCATTCTCATCCCACCATCCTTTTTCAAATGACCACCCCACTTCTTTGGCATGCGCTTGCATGTCCTTATCTAGGACAAGGACATGATCCCTCAGATGCAAACCGGGCATATCCATCTGCTTGAATGCAAAGGCACCTTCCAATTGCTTCCAGTAACTAAGTTCACCTGGGCCTAGAATAACTCTGACATTCGGCAAGAGAAGCTCTTGATAAAGAGGACGCAACAAAGCACCCGGACTGAGTTTTTCGGCATTTTCTTCGCACCACTCCCTCCATTCTAACCCCTCCTTATTTAAGGTCTGATCCCCAGCAGCAAACCCACCAAACTCATCTTTAATGATTCCTACCCTAGGCGCTCCTTCGGGCATATAGAATAGATTAACATCTCGTATATGGGCTGATGCTTTGTATCCTTTTGCATTTAAATCATCCGACGTTTTACGGACACTGTCCCGAATGCCTTTTGCTGTGAACTCATCTGCAAAGAGATCCGCAGCCAACGCTTTCAGTTTGGGGCTATCTGCATCTATGACGACCAACTCTGTGTCGCCATACCACACATGCATCCACCTTCTGAAAAGATCAGAATAACACTCTTTGTTTTTTTGTGACAAATCGCAACACTCAGAGATCGATTGAACATCAGAACTGAAATCTGGTCCACCTTGCCCCATGTCCTTTGCCCAAGATGCCAGACAGTCGTTCACACCATCCAAAGTCAATCTTCCGACTGGATGTTTCAAGTCCCCCAGAGGGCTAGACCACACATGCTTATCGACGTCTCCATTCACCCAACTGACTTCCTTAAAATCATGGTCTTCAGACGCCAACCAAAAGACAGGCACAACTTTCTCTCCTGTTTCCTTTTCTATTTGTCGTGCAAGACGAATCGCAGTGATGGTCTTATAATGTAAAAACGCCGGTCCACCTGCAATTTGAAGTTGGTGTCCTGTGGTGACGGTTCGAACGCCATCTTCTCGAAATTTGCGCACACCCGCAGGCAAGGCCAAATTCAGATGGCGGTATTGTTCCTCAAGAACGTGACATACAGTATCCTTGATGTTTTTATTTCCCAGCGAATCATGAAGGTTGAGATCAGACGATTGGTGTGCCAAATGGTCAAGTACCAGATTACTTAGCCCGGGATATTCACGCGCATCTTTTGTATGCAAAATAATAATATTTTAGTAACCTTATTTTAAAAGCGTCACGGGGCCAGACATCTCCTCAACAGACCCATCTTCTAGCACGACATCCAAGGTCCATAAGTACAAACCTTGCTGAGCAATACCACCAATGTGGTTGTATCCTCCCCAGGTCGGAACTTCATCCGAACTCTCCCAAATCATCGCACCATTGCGGTCAAAAATTCTTAACAAAGCGCCTCGATTGTCTCTTAAAGACGGTTCGAACACATCGTTAACATTGTCGTTGTTGGGAGAGAATGCTGTCGGAACAAACGAACTGCTTTCTAACAAAAACAGATCCGATGACTCACCCCTGTCAGGTAAATCATTCGATTGAAGTTCTGAAGTGAGATCCCTAATCGAGAAATCATCCACAAAGTAATATGCTTTTGTTCTGCCTGGGCCTTCTAAAGATAGGATTTGCTTCCCAACCTCAGCGCCAAACAAACCGAATGTGAAATATTGGTATTGCTCACTCGCTGTAAACGCAAATTTGACGACTTCCCAGTCTTGATAATACTGAATGTGAGAAATTTTAAACTGAGGCTGAGCAACGATTGGATCGCGCTCAGTTTGGTGTAATGCTTCTGTAGAAAACGCAATTCCTAAATCACTTACGCCAAGACCAGCCGAACTGTGCTCATAGACATCACCATTTGAAATCGCAAATGAGAATTCATAACGTTTACCCACGGACAATGGCTCTGAGAATTGACCCGTCAAATACTCTCTCATATTTGAACCAGACCGTTGACTTACCTCAACACCTGCAATGGCATACCCTTCATAGGCAGTCACAAATGCAAGAGGTGTTTCTGGCAAATCTCCTCCATTGTAGCCGAACGTGTGATAATAATCCGGATTTGCAATTGCACTCCCAGCATTTGTCCAGTTATTCATTAATTCCCACTGTCCGGATTGATTAGGTACCGTCTCACTAATCTCAAAACCACCATTTAAAACAGAGACTTGTGCGGAGTAAGAACCTGTCAAAAACAAAGACATTCCAACACAGAGAACCATGGACGTCGCGTTAATAACGTGCTTTGTCTTGTTAATGTTGGTTTTCAGCGAATTCATACTTCTGCAATATAAACATCGCAGACATGAAACGCAAATTTTTCACCACCTAACCCCCAATGCAACCCAAGTCGTTGTTCTTGTTGGTGCCCAGCACACTTCGGCCCTCAGAAACAAAGGGGAATTCCAAGCAGACCAGCTCGTAAATGTCCTTAATTGAAACGCATTGGTTTCATGAAGGATGATATCATAGGTTAAATCAGACGATGCTGGATCTGGATCTGGTGGCTCAGGCGTTGGGTATAGTTTGACAATTTCGTTCTTCTTGGGCAACCATTCTATTTGAGTACCCCAAATCCATCCCTCAGCAGCTCTCATCACACCATGCCATTCCACACCCAATGCAAGTTTAAGCTTGGGACTTAATCTTATCGGCGCTGGAATGGTGTCATATTCATTCCCTTGAACATCCACAACTGCTGTATAAATTTCAAGCACATCCTGGCCATCCCACTCAAATCCAATGGCACTTTCATTCACGCTTTTTTCATCAAAAATTTGGGACAAGCCCACAGAAACACCTCCTCTGTAGTACAATTGAAAAGAGTCTCCGAAAGGGTGAGCCGCTTCTAGGCTAAACTCGGGAAATCTTATGTTGTTTTTAACGACGTAAAAATCGTCTCCAGGAGCATCATCACCACCTATTTCTGCTCCTACTCTACCTAGTGCGATAAATTCGGCCCCATCAAGCCACTTTCGGAAATCTGATTTTTCAGGTCGTTTCCAAACCGTATCAACTTCTACGTTAGCCGTGATATTAATAATGCGACCGTCAATTAACACCGTGTCACGCGGATTGTCAGACGTAATAGCAAATGCATGAGCGTGAGCGTGAAATCCACCCATCAATAGAACAACTGACAACACGCATTTTATTCTAGGAATAGACCAATTGCCTTCTATGTTTCTGAAGGCGTTTGCGATCATTCGTCCACTTTCAATTTTGCTGGAAGAACCCATTCTACAGCCTCCTTCTTCTCTTCTACTTTCTCAATGGTCTTTTGATCTTCAATGACCTTCTGAACAGTATTAACGGGAGGTGTAACAACAACTGCAGGTGTTTCATCCTCTTCCGTAAGGATTTTTTCACTCAGAACGATATTTTCTTCCACTTCAACAGCTTCTGTCTTTGCACTCACCAGTTCGTCAGATGAAACATGAGCGACAACAGCTTCCTCAGCGACAACTGCTTCCTCAGCAACAACTGCTTCCTCAGCGACAACTGCTTCCTCAGCAACAACAGCTTCCTCAGCAACAACAGCTTCGTCAGCGACAACGATTTGTTCGACAACAACCACGTCGTCAATCACAGCGTCTTGATCAGGCATGAAGAACCAAGCAAACCCGACGATAACTACAGCAGCACCAAGAATCGCCTTTGATGTCAAACCAGATGAACCAGAAACTTCTGAATCGAGCTGATTAAAGACCGAATCTTGCATGCCTTGTGGTGGCGCAACTTCGTGTCCATCATAAAGACCTTGAATGTGAGATGTGAATGTATCTTGAACGGGTTTCATCTTGAGTTATTTGTTAGGTTTTGCAACTTGCTCCATACTGTTCAACACACCTTGCAGGAATTTCTTCGCGCGGCTCAGTTGACTTTTCGAAGTATTAACTTCTATATCGAGCATTTTTGATATTTCCTTGTGTTTATATCCGTCTATGACGTAGAGTTTAAAGACCATACCATACCCTTCAGGCATACGAGAAATTGCATTCTCAAGCTCCTCACGGGTAAAGTCACATTCTTTAGACGCTTCTAAGTCTCTAGGGGTTGCAAGGACATCTGAAATATCTGTCTGATTTGCGTGTTTTTTATCTTTTCGATAAAGTGAAATAGCTGTATTTACTACTATTCTTCGCATCCATCCCTCAAATGAATTATTTTCAGAAAAGCTATTTAAATTTTTAAATATCTTCACCCATGCATTTTGTACGACATCTTCTGCATCAATTTTAGTGTTTGTATATCTGAGAGCCACAGCAAAAAGTAGTCCTGAATATCTGCCATAAAGATCAAATTGTGCACGACGGTTGCCCTCCTTACATTTTTCAATTAGTTCTAAGACTTCTGGCGCTACGCTCATTTTAAATTTATTTATTTAAACTTATCTAAATCCAAATCTAACCAACTCAGAGCGGAACTGTGAAAAAGATTTTCTAAATCTGGGTTGCTG
>JAPKBK010000153.1 GCA_028823435.1 Flavobacteriales bacterium | reverse complement strand
TCTACACCTAGAATATAAGCTACTAAGCTGAGAATAACTGAAATGAGGGCAGCCATTCCTCCATGTTGCCAAACTAGTTGATTTATTCTCATGCCGGAAAGATACTACCTTATCTTTGCACTTGGGGCAAGTCTCTTACGACCAGCTCCCGCTGAACCCCCCAGGGCCGGAAGGCAGCAAGGGTAAGCGGTTGAGCGGTGCGATAAGAATCGCTTGCCCCTTTATTATGCCTCGATTTTTATACAGAAATCAGACAACGAATAATGACAAACCGAAAAATTACAAAGATATTAATCGCAAACAGAGGCGAGATTGCTTTGAGAATTATTCGTACTGCGCATGAAATGGGAATCTCTACGGTAGCTGTTTATTCAGAAACAGATGTTGTTGCACCGCACGTTTTGGCCGCAGACGAATCCGTCTGTTTGGGACCAGGACCTTCCTCAGAAAGTTACTTGTTGTCCGACAAGGTCTTACAAGCGGCAATTGATACTGGGGCAAATGGAATCCACCCTGGATACGGCTTTCTATCTGAGAACGCGGAATTTGCTGAATGCGTCGAAAAGGCAGGCATTGCTTTTATAGGACCTGGCACGATGGCAATCAGAACGATGGGTGACAAACTTCAAGCAAAAGAAGCTGTAAAAGCGAGAAACATCCCCTTGGTACCTGGAACGGACGGAGCCATTTCAGATTCAAAAGAAGCCCTAAAGGAAGCGCATAGAATCGGAATGCCGCTGATCATCAAAGCGAGCGCAGGAGGAGGAGGAAAGGGAATGAGGTCTGTTTTTAAAATTGAAGACGTTGAAGAAGAACTCACGAGGGCCATTTCTGAGGCGGAACGATCTTTCGGAAACGGAGCCGTGTTTATGGAACGACTTGTGCTTCAACCCAGACACATCGAAGTCCAGGTATTGGCAGACATGCACGGCAATTGTGTGCATCTGTTTGAACGCGAATGCAGCATTCAACGCAGGCACCAAAAAGTGGTCGAAGAAGCGCCATCATCTTTACTCGATGACACATTGAGGACAGAGATGGGGCAGTGCGCCATCGAAGTTGCACGCGCTTGTAATTATGTGGGTGCAGGAACCGTTGAGTTCCTCGTCGATGCAAATAAAAACTTCTTCTTCCTTGAAATGAATACCCGACTTCAAGTAGAACATCCCGTCACAGAATTCATCACTGGTATTGATTTGGTCAGAGAACAAATCAGAATCGCAGAAGGCAAGGCATTGTCCTTTTCTCAGAGTGACTTAAGTATATCAGGACATTCTATAGAATTAAGGGTGTATGCTGAAGACGCCTCAGAGGGATTCCTTCCTGGGACAGGCGTCCTGAGCAAGTACGTCCCTCCTGTCGGACCAGGCATCAGAGTTGACGATGGCGTCATTCAAGGTGGAGAAGTGAGCATACATTACGACCCCATGCTGGCAAAATTGATCGTGCATGCTTCTACGCGTGAAGATTGTATTGAGAAAATGCTTCATGCAATCGACAATTACGAGATTCGCGGCGTAAAAACGACGCTCGACTTCGGCCGTTTCGCAATCAACCACGAAGCATTTCGATCAGGGGATTTCGACACTGGATTTGTCAATGATCATTTTACTGCCGAGAAGCTCATTCGAGAACTTCCCGTAGAAGATGAGATATTTGCATCACTGGTCGCTGAGCTCAGTCAAAGAGTAAATAACGAAAAAAACAAAGTTCAACAAGAAAATGCTATTGTAACCATTCGATCCCCTTGGAGAAACCGAGAAGAGAGATAATGAGCACAGCGTAAAGTATCTTTACACATCGATGTCAAACAGACAATTTATAATATATGATTTAGAGGCGACTTGTTGGAGAAGCCCCAAGCCCAGACAGGTTGAAATCATTGAAATCGGAGCCGTCAGAGTCAATGAGAATCTGGAAATCGTAGATGAATTCTGTGAGTTCATCCTTCCTGTGATCCATCCCCAGATTGATAAATTCTGCACAAAACTGACCAGCATTACCCAAGAAGACGTTGAGGACGCAGATCATTTTGATGTTGTCATTAAACGATTTGAGGATTGGATGGATTGCGCGTCGTCAAGAACGGCACTCTTCAGCTGGGGCGAATTTGACCACAGGCAGTTCGTTGTAGACGCAAGACATCACAACCTGAAACTTGAATGGTTGAAATATTGGGCTTGCCTACAAAGACATTACAGCAAATACAAAGGAGCAAAGAATCAAATCGGACTTAAGAACGCCCTGATTCATGAAGGACTCGAGTTTAATGGAACGCAGCACAGAGCAATCGCCGATGCAAGAAACATGGCTGAACTCTTTATTAAGGTTGCAAAACCTATGAATATCGTTTAATGCAAAAGGGGCGTGACACCTTAGTTGAACTCACTTTCTTTCTGAGAAATGCACTTCTGATATTTGCAATCCTACCTGCCGTCTCACTTTTTTTATTGCCCCAATTTGAGGATGTACTTGTCAGGCTGGGAATCCCACTGCTGTCTCTTTTGATGTTGCTTTCAGGAACACTTCCTTTCTTGAAAACCGAGCACACATTTTGGAGGCCCATACGCGCAGTCACCATCGCTTTGTGTCTGACTGCGCTTCTCCAGTATTGTATGCAACTTGACCCTCACGAATATCCACATTTGGTGCTCTTTTTTGCAGCTGTTTATATGGGTTCAGTATACGCAGACCTGCAACCAAAGGGAACCATGGTTTTTCTAGGTATCGCAACAGTATGTGCTGGATCGGTCTACGGTGACATCTCAAAAGAAGTGATTTCGAGAACGAATGGGAATGACACGCTTTATCTTGTCAAAGGAGATACCGTAAAAATGGAATCCTACTTTATTTGCTTCCCAAACTCTGGCGACGCATCTGGCGAAGAAATAATATTCCTTGAAAGAATTCCCATTCGATATGAAAAAGGCGCAGTTGTCATGTTTGATGAGATGTTTTTTAAAGCTGAGAAAACACATTTGACCTCTGCCGCGTTTTTTTCTGACATCGACAACGCCTGGCGCAGAGTCCCCTTCCCGAACAAAACGCAGAAAGAGACAGCTCAAGAGTGGAGAAACGGGGTTGCTGGGGTGGACATCACCGCCTCACTTCAAAAAAATATTTGGTCAACGATAAAAACGGAAATTATTGTAGAATCTGAGGTGAAGAAACTTACAAGTGTCATTGCTATTCGCGTCACAAGGTACAAGTTTGGCGTGATGGTTTGGTTTGGTGTTTTTCTCGTAGCTTTCGGGATTATTCAACTTTTTTTGAAACGAAATCATTCCGTCCAAACCACTCCCGAATGAATAGGTCTAAACCCTTACGCATGAGTATCGTCGGCACAGGAAAGGTGGCGCAAGCGCTCGGGCGGGCATGGCAAAAGGGGGGTGTCGAAATCGTTGAGGTTTGGGGACGATCTCAAGGTCGAGCTCAGGAATTAGGCAGGAAACTTAATGCTGTCGTTGTCAATGACATTGCGACATTGTCTACAGACATTGATGCCGTGGCGGTGTTAGTCAGTGATGATGCTATCCGAGAGGTCGCACATTCATTGCCTCACAATGTCAAAAGATTCCACGCTTCTGGTGTGACTGACAAGGATGTTTTGGGCGGAGAAAATGGTGTGGTTTGGCCTATCAAAAGCTTCAGTACAGACACGCATGAGGAAGACCTCACAGAGGTTCCTTTCGCTGTGGAAGCTGGGTCAAAGGAATTTCAAGCGATGCTGCACAGGTTGGTAAGAGAAAGTGGAGGCAAACCCTTTGAAGCATCCTCACAAATTCGCGCAAAAATTCATTTGGCAGCGGTGTTTACACATAACTTTTCAAATCACTGCCTCGCCCTTTCGCAGCAAATTTTAGATGAAGAAGGACTTCCAAAAGACCTGATGAGACCCTTGGCAGAAGGATTGATGGAGGGCGCAAAAAAGGGGAATTCATTTTCACTCCAAACTGGAGTCGCCCTAAGAAAAGATCTTGGAAGCCAAATGAAGCACCTGGAATTACTTAAAGAATTTTCAAACAACAAAGCGCTTACTGAATTTTACAAGTTTGTAAGCAAGCATATAGCTGACAGCCATGAATTATAAATCAAAACTCGCCGAAATAGAGGTTTTCGTGTTTGATTACGACGGTGTATTTACAGACGGCGTCGTTCTGTTGTTTCCTGACGGATCTCAAGTCAGACAGGCATCTACACGTGATGGATATGCGGTCCAATGGGCCGTGAAACAAGGGTTAAAGATTGCGGTGTTAACGGGAGGCAATGAGAAGTCCGTGGGCGACAGAATGAGAAAACTCGGCGTCACGGAAGTCCATCTTGGATGTGAGGATAAGTTAGAATCTTTGACATCGCTGTGCCTGAAACTTGACATCCCACTGAGCAAAGTTGCTTACATGGGGGACGACATCCCTGATTTGCCTGCGATGCGTGAAGTCGGTTTGGCAGTCGCCCCTGACGATGCCGTTGAAGAAATTAGAAATGTCGCACATTACATCAGTCCGAAAAATGGTGGGCAGGGCTGTGTGAGAGATTTACTTGAGCAAGCCATGAGGTTAAAAGGACTTTGGGCTTCAAAACATGCGCACAAATGGTGATAAAACGCTTTCCGATTTTCGGTTTACTTAACTAACTTCGCGCCGCAATGGATAGAAATACAATTTTAGGATTTTTACTGATGTTCGGGCTCTTAATGGGCTACAATTGGTATACAGCACCCTCT
>JAPKBK010000152.1 GCA_028823435.1 Flavobacteriales bacterium | reverse complement strand
GAAACACGGGGTGTCGGCGTACTGAACCACTGACTTGCAGGCGCTCCGTCTGCGATTCTGCCCCAGCTTGTATTTGTGAGCCCTACAGAATAATCATATGTCTCTGCGACTACTCCATCAGGCCCTGTCAAAATCAAAGTCCCATCTGAAAGCGAGGGCTCAAACCCCAAATGATGGCCACCTTGAGAGGGAGCACCATCCATCCAAAATAGCAAAAACCCCTCTCCTTCCACTGTTGTTTCCACAGGGGAGTTCACAGGAATTGTATATGCCTGTCCCGCAGAGTTAGAAAAGGTATAGCCCGCTAAGTTTACTTGAAACGCATTGGGGTTGAACACCTCTACATAAGGATCTGCCTCATGATATTCATCAATCAAGTTGTCTACATTTGAAATCAGCACCTCATTTATATAGAGAACTGGCGTTGCCAAAGTCGCCTCATAATTGCTTTCATCTGGTGTGGGGACATTAAAATACATCCAGTCTTCACACCCGTCACAAACGCGTCCATAGCTAATGTCTGTTTGTTGTGGAGGGAACGTCAATGAATCAAGAATTGTAACCCCATCAGGTGCAGTGAGGTAAATCCCTTCTCCATCAGGACTCAGTTTAAATTCGGCATGATTCTCACCTTGTATCGAGTCGTTATCTAGCCACACCAATAAAAATCCATTTGGCAATATCGTTGTAAGCCCAGCATTAGTACTTGGAAACTGCCATTTTGTGAGGCTATCCAATCGGTCGCTTAAAAAATGCCCATCTAAGTTTAAAACACCTCCCTCGTGATAAAGCTCAACCCAATCATCACTCTCAAAAAAATCATCGAAACTGCTTATTTGATTGCTCGCCATAAGTTCATTAATGTAGGTTTGACCTATAATGAATGTAAAAGGGCATAACATGCTGAAAATAAGCAAAATAATCGTATGTCTATTCATTGTATTTTTCTATTCTAGCATTTTTAAAACCTTCCTGGACAGATAACTCAAACGCGCGTTCTGCTTCCTCAAGGGGCAACTTAGACGTAAAATAGACCTTCTCCCCCGCGATTTCTATACTTCGAACTGTGACTAACGTGC
The DNA here is from genome assembly GCA_028823435.1 of Flavobacteriales bacterium. Classification (GTDB taxonomy): domain Bacteria; phylum Bacteroidota; class Bacteroidia; order Flavobacteriales_D; family Sanyastnellaceae; genus UBA974. The sequence goes on along the minus strand of JAPKBK010000152.1, from coordinate 3,652 downwards.
CTAAATGAAGTAAGGCAGCTGCTTCTACAGCTGGTATGGAATTAACAAACGAAGCGATTCTTACTCGGTAGAACGCTACAGATGAAACAGGAGCCTCTGTAACTGTGGCTTGGATATCAACGCGATCGCGGGCAACAGAATTCATGGCAATAATCTTCGTGCGTTTTCCATTTTCGAGCTTCACAATAAACGCATCTTCTCTCGCACCTCTTTCAATTAAAACAGGAAGCATCTCTAATGTCTGATCAACACTTCTGCTTGCCTCTGTATACCATCTCTTTAAACCGTCACTTAACACTTCGTAAAATAAATTCCCTTGTGTCATGGTTAGCATTGGCTGACTCGGCTCTCCAGAAAACGCACCTATTTGAACAGCATACCAGGTTCCTGTTAATGTATCTGTTGGATGAATCCCTTCAAGAGCCATGAGAGGCATTGTTTGACGTTCTTTTTCATTTTCTTCTGTCTGTATCACCGTCGCGTTAAACACATCCTCCAAACCATATGCAATTAATTCCACTTTTGCCTTTCGCCTCTCTTCCTCATTCACAAAAGGCCCCACAAAGACTTTGATCAAACCATTCGGCAACGCTTTAACAATAATCTCAGTGTTTTCTGGCAGGAACCCGACATCTGGCAAAGACTTAAATACGCCGACCTGTATTGCCAATTCTGACGTCTGAACGGGGGCTTGGACTGGCGCGTTTGCTGGCTCTTGAACTGACTCGAGAACAGGTTCTTCTTGCGCAACGTTAGTGTTTTCGAGTACCGCAACCTCCTTGATTTCAGAATCGTGGCGTGAACTCTGAATCGCAATTGGAGCAACTTCTACTGAATCTTCTTGTTGTTCTTGCGCAACTGGCTCCAGTATGGTGTTCGATACTGCATGGGAACGGCAAAGCACAGCAGAACTGAAATGACCTGCTCGGTCACTCACGAGCCATCCTCCACTTAGATTTCCATCTGCCAAAGCATTCGAATCAGGGAAAAGAAAATATTCATTTGAGGATGTGTTCCAAGCGCGAGGTAATCTTTCAGGAGACCCATACTTTCCATTTGGGGAGATTAGTTTGGCAGAAAACAAATCAAAGCCACCTAAAGATGAGGCCCTGTCGGAAGCGAAGATGATTGATTCAGTCTCTTTGTGATACACCGGGTTCATATCGTCTGCAGCACTGTTTACCGAATCGGGAAGTCGCTGCGATTCTGACAATGAACCGTCGGGGTTAATCTTTGACGTGTAGATGTCAAGCCCCGTGGCGCCTTTGTTGCCATAAGAACAAAAGTAGATGACATCAGATTCTGGATTGTAGACGACGGGACTCACCCAACCTCTTTTCTTATCGAGTTTAGAACGAAGCAGAGTTGGAACCAGAGTGATTCTAAAGGGGGAGCTTTCTGTGGGGATCGATCTGAAAAAGTTACTCAATTCCACCTCATTTTTACTTGAATGCGAAATCGATATTGTAGGTGGGGCAAGGTCTTGTAATGCTTCGCATTGCCCCATGCGGAATTCTGCTTCATTTAACCACTCAGATTTCTTTTCAGCGTTCGCAATTGCACGTTGAAAGAATTTTGTGGCTTGTTTGAAATCTTCAATGTGGTGATACGCCAGGGCCAGAAAGAAAAGACGCTCGCCTTCAGATGCCATTTCACCTTCCAAGGCAATGAGTCTTTGTATCCCTTCTTCACGCAATGTTGAGTCTGCGGTACAGGTCACGGCATAATAATATTGAAAATCAAGTTGATCAGGCTCAATGCTTAAAAGCGCGCCATATTGACGATTTGCCTCTGACATATCCCCTTCCATAAAAAAGGAAGCTGCTGTAGAAGAGGTGGGGATGTTGTTTTGGGCAGTTGCACAAAAAGAAACAAGGCCCAAAATCATGAGGGAAAATGGGTGTATGTCAATATTTGAGAACAAGAGTTTCATATTATTCCGAAAAGTACATTACCATGAGGCTTTCTTAGGTGTGAGTAGGTAGTTTTGCGTAAATAATTAATTAACAATATGGCACACGGCACATTTCAAGTCCCTTTTCCGGTAAACGAACCGGTTCTATCGTACGCAAAAGGATCTCCAGAGCGAGAAGAGCTACAGGAGATGTACAATCACATGTACAATCAAGAACCGATAGACGTACCGATGTATATCGGAGGTGAGCACGTTCGCACATCTGACAAAAGACCCATGACTCCCCCTCAAGAGCACGGGAAAGTCCTCGGTCATTTCAACTATGGGGATGCGTCTCACGTTGAAGCAGCGATCAACGCAGCACTTTCTGCACGTAAGCAATGGGCTGCGTTTTCATTTGTAGAGAGAGCGACAATATTTTTAAAAGCTGCCGACCTTATTGCTGGAAAATACAGATCAAAGATCAATGCCGCTACAATGCTTTCTCAAGGGAAGAACTGTTTTCAGGCTGAGGTTGATGCATCTTGTGAGCTTATCGATTTCCTGAGATTTAATGCCTATTTCGCGCAAGAGATTCAGCAAGTTCAACCAGAAAGTGCGGACGGCATATGGAACAGAACGGAATACAGAGCGCTCGAAGGGTTCACATTCGCAGTCACGCCATTCAATTTCACGGCTATCGCAGCCAACCTTCCTGCATGTATGGCATTGATGGGCAACGTGGTCGTTTGGAAACCTGCAGAAACGCAGATGTACAGTGCGCAAGTCCTCATGGAAATATTCATTGAAGCTGGCCTTCCTGACGGCGTCATCAATCTGATCACAGTTGACGGCCCAGTAGCTGGAGATGTTGTTTTTAAACACAAAGACTTCTCAGGGCTTCACTTCACGGGGTCAACAGCCGTTTTCCGCCACCTTTGGAAAACCATCGGGGAGAATCTCGAGACGTATAAATCATATCCTCGCATTGTCGGTGAGACTGGAGGCAAAGACTTCATTGTAGCGCACAGCAGTGCGAATACAAAAGCGGTGACGACGGGTCTTATACGTGGTGCTTTTGAGTATCAAGGCCAAAAGTGTTCTGCAGCTTCTCGCGCCTACATCTCCGACAACATTTGGCCTGAGATCAAGGAACACCTTGTCAGAGAATTAAAGACCTTGAAAATGGGGTCGCCTGCTGACTTTTCAAATTTCATCAATGCGGTCATCGACAGACGGTCGTTTGACAAGATCAAGGGATACATTGAGTATGCAAAGGGTCAAGACGATTGTGAAATCATTTCTGGGGGCGCTTGTGATGACTCTGTGGGCTACTTTATTGAACCTACAGTTATCGTTACATCAAACCCTCATTTCAGAACGATGGTGGAAGAGATTTTCGGCCCTGTCCTGACGATTTACGTGTTCCCTGCGAACGATTTTGACGCAACGCTTAAGCTTGTTGACTCAACAAGTGAGTACGCACTCACCGGAGCCGTTTTTGCCCAAGACAGATATGCTTTATCTGCTGCAAAAGACGCCCTAGAGCATGCTGCAGGTAATTTCTATCTGAACGACAAGCCCACAGGCGCAGTCGTAGGTCAGCAGCCCTTCGGTGGCGCCAGAGGATCAGGCACAAACGACAAAGCAGGCTCTGCCCTTAACCTGCTTCGCTGGGTCAGCCCGCGAACGGTCAAAGAGACGCTGGTTCCTGTTGAAGACTACAGATACCCCTTTCATTCTTAATCGAACAAGATT
>JAPKBK010000151.1 GCA_028823435.1 Flavobacteriales bacterium | reverse complement strand
CAAGTGTGACAAGCCATGGAGACACAAGTGCCCCTTCCAAATGGTTTTTTATCCTCCCCATAATTCCTTCATCTGGCATCTCTGACCAGGCGTCCATTAAAATCTCCATCGCCATGGTTGCGGAAGAGGTCATGGGTGTTGTGGGCGTATTCCAAGCATTTGCAGATTCTTCTAGCCAAACCCGACCTGTGGCATATGAACTGCTGTGACGGTACCAGTCTGTAGGTGTTTTCCCAACAGCAGGTCTGTAATTAATTTTATCTTCAGCGCGGACTGCTTCTAGCAACCCTTGCGAACATAGCATTCGAAGTGCCACATTCAAATAACCTGCATTTGCTCTATACTCTGCGGCAAGTTCATCGACATCACCAGAAGAACGGAACACCCTCTCTAACAATCCCCATTCCTCAAGAACAGGAACAACTCCACACATGGCCAAGCCATCCAGATGATAGAACAGCCTATTCCTTAACAACCGTTTTTCTGATTTCTCCATTGTTACAACTTACCTTAAAACTCTTTTTACAGCGTCTTTGTGAATGAGCACTGCAATGGTTTTTGCACGGAAGTAAGCCATCGAAATGTATTGACGACCTCCGTATTCATTTCCTTGACCCCAGCTGTTTTTAATCACAAAATATTTTTTACCTGACTGATCTGTTGCCAATCCGACAATATGCATCAGGTGGTCGTCAGTTGTGGTTTGGTTGTCAAATCCTTTCTGACGAGACTCCTGAGTCACAACAGCCTCAACAATCTCTTGCTTCCAAAGTTTGGACTCCTCCCCTGCTGCAGGCAACAGCGCCATTCCATTGCGGAAGCTGAAACCTTTCTCACTCACATCGGCATCCCACGCGACCGTATAACCATTCACAACTGCAGCCTCCACAGAACGTTGGAGATCATCTAAAGGGACATTGTAGAACGCACCTTTGCTGAAGTTGTCTGGAACTTCAAGAATAAACGTTTTACCAAACGGGTGATGGCTGAACGATGTAATATTCATATACGCTTGGGGATCAATCCCAAGGTAGTCACGGAATGATTCAGGGGTATAAGACTTGCCTTCGAAGTCAAAAGATGTTGGAAGCTCACCGAGATAGGTGTCTAAGATCCCATCTATTGTGTCTTCCCATCTTTGATCGAGATTGCCGCTTGGCTTTTTCACAAGCGCTTCAACAGTCGCGAGCAGCGCAGCGTCCATGTCTCCGTGATCGTGGATTGTTTCACCGTCTTGAAGGCCAGTATACGCTTCTTGTGGTGCGAGCCCCCATCCGTTGGCAGCATTTAATACATCATGACAAAGACTTCCAGCACTAAATTGATACTTTCCTTGCATTCTGAGATATATGTCAGCCTTCAGTGGGTAGGTGTATCTGACGGTCGCCATTTCACTTAAATCTACAACATGACCTGAGATACGCGCGGCCTCCGATTCTAGAAAGCTCGACGTAGAATAACTCCAACAAGTGCCTGTTCTGCACTGGTCCTTCACAGAAGTCGCTGTAATATCTGCCAATGATTTAAACGAATATGAGAACGATCTGCTCTCCGCATCCTGAGCCAGCAACGACATATTCGTCAAGAAAAAAGAAGCCACAATTGTTACAAAGCCAGTGTAAATGAATTTATTTTTAATTTTCATAGCCTAAAAATACGAACTTGCAATCCATGAATAAAGAATTATTACTAATAACCGCGTTCATTGCCATAAGTTGTTTCCATATTTCAGCACAAACAACATCCTATTTCCAACAAACCGTAGACCACAACATCCATGTTCAATTGAATGATGTCGACCACGAATTGGATGCCGAGATTTGGACACAATACGTGAACAACAGTCCAGACGCACTCGACTATTTGTGGTACCATGTTTGGCCTAATGCCTACAGCAGCGCGAAGTCAGCCCTCGCAAAACAGCAGTTTAGGGAAGGAGATTTATTCCTCTTTTATGCGATGGCTCGAGATTTGGGAGGCATGGATGGCCTCGACTTCAAAATAAATGGCGAGGCTGCACGTTGGGAGTTTCACAACGAACACCCCGACATTGTAAAGGTTCATTTAAACACCCCACTTCAACCAGGGGAATCACTAGAAATATATACCCCTTTTCAAGTGAGAATACCCAGCGGGAAAATTTCACGACTGGGTCACGTCGGACAATCCTATCAAATCACACAATGGTACCCCAAGCCTGCAGTTTACGACCGAGACGGATGGCATGAAATGCCTTACCTCGATCAAGGTGAATTCTACTCTGAATTTGGAACCTTTGACGTGCATATCACACTCCCCTCGAACTATACCATAGGGGCTACAGGAGACATGCCCATTTCAGAATCTAACAACAACGCAGAAGAAATACAACGACTTGAACAACTGAACCACGACACAAGAGCATACTTTAAAGAAAAAGACATCACTGGTGAAAGTGAAAACACCACAAATGCATTCCCTGAATCATCCGACACATTGAAGACCTTGCATTACCATCAGGAAAAGATTCACGATTTTGCATGGTTTGCCGACAAGCGATTCAAGGTCCTTAAAGATTCGGTAACACTCCCTCATTCATCTCGTCAAGTCACAACATGGGCGATGTTTACGCCAAACGAAGAAGATCTTTGGCGTGAGGCGCCCGATTACATCGGCGATGCGACATATTATTACTCTCTTTGGAATGGAGATTACCCCTACAATCAAGTCACAGCAATAGATGGCACAATCTCAGCAGGTGGCGGAATGGAGTACCCAAATGTTACTGTAATCGGTGAATCTGGAAGCGCATTCTCTTTAGATGTCGTGATCGCTCATGAAGTCGGACACAACTGGTTTTACGGAATCCTTGGCTCCAACGAACGCACGAATGCATGGATGGACGAAGGAATAAACTCATTCAATGAAACGCGCTATCTGCTGGAACGATATGGAGACAGTGGAGATGACCTGGGGCTCATCTCAAGCAGGTTGTCGGACAAGTGGATGGAAAGGCTTGACATAGAGGATGTTGAATACCGATGGGTTGACGAGCTCGCCTATATCTTTCCCGCAAGGTTTGGCACAGATCAACCGTTGCAATGCCACAGTGATTCATTTACCTCAATAAATTATGGCGCAATGGTCTATAAAAAGACTGCCGCAGTTTTTGCCTTTCTCAGACAATATCTAGGAACAGAAAGATTTGACAAGGCCATGCAGCAGTATTTTGAAGACTGGAAATTCAAGCACCCCTCTCCCAGTGACATGAGAACGTCTTTGGAGAATTCTAGTGGAGAAGACCTCGGATGGTATTTTGATGGTTTTATTGACACTGCAGCAAAAAATGATTGGGCAATTTCTCGTGTAAAGAAAAACAATACAAGCATAAGTGTCACTGTCAAAAACAAAGGTGAGATGACGTCGCCTGTTGAAATCGTTGCGTACAATGGAGACGATGAAGTAGGCCGAGTTTGGATCGAGCCATCTAACCCGGGATCAATGGTAGATGTTTTAATCCCTGGATCAGGCACCACAAACATTGTCTTAGACCCAGGACGTTATGATCTTGATTTCGACAGACAAAACAACAACGCGCGTACAAAAGGTATTCTAAAAAAAGTGGAACCCGCACAAATTCGCTTGGGCACACGCCTAGAAGACGGCACGAAGACGCAAGTGTTTTGGCTTCCCGCGATCGCATGGAATGCCCACAACAAGATGATGTTTGGCGCAACCATTCACAACACAACCGTTCCTTTAAGAAATTTCGAATGGATGGCCACACCTCTGATCAACAAGAATGCACAATTGGCCGGATTTTCTAGAGTGTCATATCACACAGGTCCGTTGTCAATTAACCTACGCGCGCAAAGATTCTCTACTGAGGAATATATAGATGATTATTGGAGAACCATAGATACGGGACCTGTTCCTTTGAATCGGATAAGCTTGAGCATAATGAGGAAATTTAACGCCGATCAAAATTCAAACTGGGCGTCTCAAATCAAGTATGAATCTGTTGTTGTAAATGGATTTAATGACAGCCGGTTTTATTCTAACACGCCTTATAGAACTTCTCACAGCTTGGCTTTTGACGCCATCAAAAAGCGGGGCAAGATTCTAGGTCTTCAACAGAAAATGGGATTCGAGACACGTCAGTTCATCATGATGGAGTTTCAAAGTGAGCCTCTACCAATTGCCGATGAACTCATTTTATATAAAGACATTTTTAATATTTCAACTGCATACTATGAAGCTTCTAAGCGTATTTCCAATTCAAGTAAAAAGATTAAATTGAATGTTCTGTCGCGTGTTATCTTTCATGATGAAGATGTCGCTGTTTGGAATGGTCCAAATAACAATGCGCAAATCCCAACGGCCGGTTATGGCGCCCAATTTGACCCCATGGCAGACAATTTACTTCTTGACAGAGGCGCTACTTCTGGACTTCTTTCAACCCAAACAGAACTCGAACATGGCGCTCTGCCGTTAAATTATTTGGCAAACAATTGGATGTCAAGTGCGAAACTTGAGTTTGAATTCTCGAAATATTTATCCATTTTTGCGGGCGCCTTGGTCTATGACGACGTCAATGTCTACGTCAATGTCGATGCTGTTGCAGGATTTACATGCGCCCTGGGTCCTCTGAAAATCCACATGCCGCTTTACTCAAATGAAATCCTCGCTGAGGGCACGTCTTATGAGCCTTACAAGCACTGGATGTTCTCGCTCAATTTGCGCAACTTGAATCCTTGGGGCATGGC
>JAPKBK010000150.1 GCA_028823435.1 Flavobacteriales bacterium | reverse complement strand
AACAACAGCTACTGTAGCAACAACGGGTTCGGAAACAACTACGGATACGGAAACAACTACGGATACGGAAACAACTACGGATACGGAAACAACTTCGGATACGGGAACAACTTCGGGTACGGAAACAACTGCGGATGCGGAAACAACTTCGGATACGGGAATAATTTTGGGTACGGGAATAACTACGGATCTGGTGGAGGTTATTACGGGTCGGGGACGTATTCCGGCGGAGAAACATACAACACGAGCTCGATACTCGTGGGTCCCAGAACTCCATTACTCACAGGAACATTGACAAATAGCAATTACACGGGAGGGCGACTTAGAACAAACCGTACTGAGGAAGTGAATACAGATGTGAATACCACAAGCGACAAACCGTCTGCGAAAAAGAACAGATCGATTTGGAATTGGGAGACGCCATATACGTCTACGGAAAGAACGTCTACGGAAAGCGTAAGATCGAACACAAGTCGAACCCCAAGGTCGAATACATCCACCCAGGATAACAACCCGAGTCGTTCAACTTCTCCAGTTATCAATTCTCGTTCGAATACAAACAATTCAAATTCGAGATCAAGCGGAACGTCCACTCGCAATTCAGGCAGCCGAACGAACAGTGGGAAATCGAGTAATTCATCGACCCGCACTGGCGGAAGACGTCCTTAACACTTCACATGATGAATGAATACATGACATGCAAAATGACGCGTGCAGGGGGGCTTGTACTGTTTGCTTTTGTTACGCTGTTCCCCTTCCACACGCTTTCAGCCCAAAACGAGACTGATGTGCTGCGATACAGCTTGACCGAATCCCTGGGGTCAATAAGAACTACTGGGATGGGAGGTGCTTATGGCTCGCTTGGCGCAGACCTCGCCTCTTCAGTCATTAACCCTGCGGGAATAGGCATGTATCGAAGAGGTGATGCGAGCCTTTCGATGGGGTTACATTCCAGCAAAACGCAAACATCACTAAGCAGTTCGATAAGCTTACCCCAAACTGAAAATGACCTCTCAGGCAAAGTAGGATCAATCGGACTCGCTTTAACGATACCAAGCGTAAATCCAGACTGGCCATTTGTTACCGTGGCAATATCCCATCACAAACGTGCGATATTCAATCAGGTATTGAAACTTGAGGATGCTGAATTTCAACAAAGCTTGCTTGGGGTCTTTCAAGGTTTGGCCACAGGCGTTTACAACGAAGATTTAAACAATGGAGAATATCCATTCACCGCGTCTCTTGCGTGGTATACATACTTGTTAGATCCTGATGGAGAAGACAATTACAATTACGTCACACCTTTTGCAACAGATACCCCAGTGATGGTCGATCGCAACATAGAACGGTCAGGGAATATGGGTGAGACACAATATTCTTTTGGAGGAACATTTAGAGATCGAATCAGCGTAGGTGCAACTGTAGGAACGTCGAAAGTCTATTTTTCTGAGGACTCAAGACATACTGAAACACCACTTGACCCTGGGACGGATCTCGCTGAATGGACCTATTACGAATCACTGGTTGTGGAGGGGACAGGGATTATAGGGCGCGTAGGCGTCATCGCAAACATCTCAAAATGGATGAGAGTGGGTTTTGCATGGCACAGTCCCACAAGATTAAGACTTACCGACACATACAGCAGGTCTGTAAACAGCAGATGGAAAGACGGGGAAGTGTATACTGCTGACTCGCCTGAAGGAGGTTACGAGTACCTCGTTGTGACGCCATCAAAAACGATTGTAAGTGGCTCCTTTTTAATTGGAAAAATGGCACTCTTGTCGGCGGATTACGAAACCACAAACCTTTCGAACGGGAAACTGAAAGATGTAGATAGCTGGCTTTCTAACGGTTATGAATTCGACGCAGAAAACGCATCTGTAGAAGCCAGTTACAACAGGATTCACGAGGTGCGTATAGGTCTAGAGATGAGGGTTTCGAAAAATTGGAGAATACGATCCGGCACGGGCATGGTGACGTCACCCTATTCGATGGAGTCTGGAGTCATGTCGAATGGGACCCGTTATAAAGCAAGTCTAGGTGCTGAATTCAGAAACGAAGATTGGTATGTGGGTGCAGCTTGGACAAGAAGTTGGTTTGAAGAAGACCTATACTTTCTAGATCCTGAGCTACAAGGTCCCCCCGCAAATCTGTCACGCAGCATGGGCATGTTATCTATAGGTGCCGGAAAAAGACTCTAAGCAGATATGAATAAGGCACTCACACTACTCATCACCATTGCAATAACAACGTCTTGCAATAAGGAGTGTATCACACTCAACGAACAGAATTATTTGGTGTTCGGTCACTTCTATGGCATGTGTGCTGGAGAGGGGTGCGTAGAAACCTATAAACTGACGAACATGAAACTATATGAGGATCTCATTGACGATTATTCTGGTCAAAATTTAGATTTCGTGGAATTAGACAATGAGACATTTGAACAAGTGAGTGATTTGGCAGACTTTTTTCCCAATCAACTTCTTAGCGAAAGTGAAACTGTTTTCGGTTGTCCAGACTGCGCTGACGGAGGTGGACTATTTATTCAATATTCAGACAATGGAAACCTGCAAAGCTGGAGAATCGACCAAATGCAAGAGAATGTCCCGAGCTATTTACACAGCTTCATGGATCACGTAAACGAGGCCATCGTACTGATAAATAATTAAGACGTCTTTAAGAATTTTTACTTCTGCAAAAAAGAATCTCTTTATTTTTCATTCAAGAAAAAGGGCCCGCTATTAAGCGGGCCCTTTTTACTTTTAATAGGTGGTAAGAAATAAACGGCTTACTTCTTAAGCTTCTTAAGTTCTTTGTTCATAAGGGTGTCCATACGTTCACGCTCTTCTTCAGCAAGCGCTTTATCTACGAGAATACGTCCACTGTGCTCGTCGACAATAATTTGCTTACGAAGTGCAATGTCGATTTGGCGTTGTGGTGGAATCTTGATGAAGGTTCCAGCACTCGCTTGACGCTCAATCGGAACGACAGCAAGTCCATTTTTCGCTGCTGACCTTATACGCGAGTACGTAAGAAGCAAGCGGTCATCTATAGACTTAGACATCTTGTCACTTTGCTTCTGAAGAACTTCTTCTTCAGCTTGAGTCTCAGCGATGATTTCTTCTAATTCTGACTGCTTAGAATCAAGATCGGCTTGTCTTTGCTTACTCTTTGTTCGCATCGCTTCTAAAATATCAGATTTCTGAGATTGTTGTGCTTTGCACTCACGTATACGCTTTTCGCAAAGTTCAATCTCGAGTGTTTGATATTCCATCTCTTTGTTAAGAGACTCAAACTCACGATTGTTACGGACGTTATTCTGCTGTTCAGTATATTTATCAATAAGGGCTTGACTGTCCTTGATTTGAATTTGGTATGCAGAAATCCGCTGGGTAACGGTATCGTTCTCTTCCTCCATATTAGCGAGACGCGTAGAAATCCCAGCAATATCGTTTTCTAGATCTTCAACTTCTAAAGGAAGCTCACCTCGTATAACTCGGATACGATCGATGCGACTATCGATGAGTTGTAAATCATACAGAGCGCGGAGTCTATCCTCTGCAGTAAGGGTCTTTTTTGTTGTGGCCATAGGATATATTGTTGTAAATCAACGGATTCTAACAGGATTCGTCTTGCTTGTAGCTAAACAGACCGCGAATTTAGTGAATTTCTGCTTGATTACGTTGGCAATCAACCTACTTGTTCGCCATTCGCTCTCATAATGGCCTACATCCGCAATTAAGATCTTTCCATCAGCATCAAAAAACTCATGATATTTGAAGTCTGAAGACAGAAACACATCCGCTTTCTTACCGATTGCATCACATAGCAAAAAAGAGCCCGAACCGCCACACACTGCGATGGTTGAGACAAAGTCACTCACAGGATTTGTGTGCTTAATATGGGTGGCTTGAAGTGCGTGTTTTGCGTGATCAAGGAACGCTTCCCATGTCATGGGTTGAGGCAATTCCCCAATCATCCCCGCGCCAATATTTTCATCTTTATTTTCTAAAGGAGTGATTAAATATGCCATTTCCTCGTAAGGATGAACATTTGCAGCAGCTTCAACAACACTTCTTGACAGCCTCTTCTCCACCAACAATTCGATTTTCGTTTCTGGTTCAGTGTGATTCTGACCCTTTTCTCCCACAAACGGCATTGACTCTGATCCAGGACGGAAGGTTCCTTCTCCAACTAAGTTAAAACTACATCTGTCATAATCTCCAATGCTTCCAGCACCAGCTTGAAACATTGCATCTCTCACTTTGTCAGCATACGCGCTGGGACAATAGACAGTCACTTGATGTAAGAGTTCAGATTTGGGTCTCAGGATTTCCAAAGATTCAGGGGTACAGCCAAGGGCAGTCGCTAGCTCAAAGTTCACACCTGATGCAACATTGTCAAGGTTTGTATGCATGGCGTAGAGTGCGATCCCTGATTTGATGGCTCTGAGAACAGTTCTCTCAACGTATGTATTCCCGGTCAATCTTTTAAGACCCGAAAAGATAATGGGGTGGTGGCTGACTATCAACTCCGCGCCTTCCCGCTCTGCCTCAGCGACGACCTCTTCCGTACAATCTAATGAGATAAGAACTTTTGTTACTTTTGCAGAGAGGTCACCTACAAGTAGTCCAGAGTTATCATAAGACTCTTGTAAAACTGTAGGCGCCCATTCTTCTAACACTCGCGTAATGTCGCGTACCTTGAATGCGTTCTGAGATTCCATGACGACTAAGATACTTACTAAGACACTAAAGAGGCTCGTACTATC
>JAPKBK010000149.1 GCA_028823435.1 Flavobacteriales bacterium | reverse complement strand
AGACACTCGCCTTCAAATCCCAATTCCCAATGGTCCTCGACTCGGAAATAAAGTTCTGGAAGTTAAGGATTTACAGAAATCTTACGGTGATAAGCTACTGATTGACAATCTGTCCTTCGAACTTCCACCTGCTGGAATCGTGGGGATAATCGGACCTAACGGTGCGGGTAAAACCACACTCTTTAAGATGATTATGGGGGAGGAGCAGCCTGATCAGGGCTCACTATCTCTAGGTGATACGGTAGAAATCGGATATGTAGACCAAACCCACACAGATATAGATCCTGAAGCAACTGTTTGGGAAGTTGTATCAGGTAAAAATGAGCACATCGAAATTGGGGGTCAGTTAGTCAACTCACGTGCGTATGTAAGTCGGTTTAACTTTAATGGTCCAGACCAACAAAAGAAATGTAAAGTTCTTTCTGGAGGAGAGCGTAATCGGCTACATCTTGCAATGACACTCAAGACTGAGGCGAATGTACTTCTCCTCGATGAGCCTACAAATGATATCGACGTGAACACTTTACGTGCGTTAGAAGAAGGAATACTTTCATTTGCTGGTTGTGCAGTCGTTATTTCCCACGATCGTTACTTCCTAGACAGAATCTGCACTCATATTCTTGCCTTTGAAGGAAATTCAAATGCGTACTGGTTCGAAGGCGCGTATTCGGATTACGAGGAAAACAAGAAAAAGCGACTGGGCGACAAAGGTCCTAAGCGTATTAAGTATCGTAAATTAACCCGTGGATAGGTTTTGGATGGACGACCATATATTGGACGTTTTGCGCCTTCACCCTCAGGCCACCTTCATTTCGGTTCTCTAATCGCAGCCGTTGCGAGTTTTTGTGATGCAAAATCTAATCACGGAACTTGGCTTGTTCGAATTGAGAATCTAGATCCACCAAGAGAAGTAGATGGGTCTGCAGACGATATCCTAAGAACTTTAGAAGGCTTTGGCTTGGTTTGGGACGACTCTGTTCAGTACCAAAGCAACAGGCATCACCTTTATGATTCTGCGCTCCAAAAACTAAAGGATGCAGGCATGTCCTTTGGATGTGCATGCTCCAGAAAGGATCTCGCAAATGCTGGGGGGTTAGATTTCTATCCTGGAACCTGTAGAAATGGCATCTCACAACCCAAAGAAGAAAGGTCCATCCGGTTTGCGGTGTCAAAAAGCAACATTGAAAATGTAAAGTGGAATGATTTGGTTCAAGGAAATCAAAACGTGCTGAAGTCCTCATTGGGAGATTTTATACTAAGAAGAGCAGATGGATATTTTGCCTATCATCTGGCTGTCGTCACTGATGATGCGGAACAAGGTGTGACGAATATTGTACGAGGCGCAGATCTGATGGATTCTACCCCCAGGCACTTGCTGCTGCAAGAATCATTAAATATAGAGTCTCCGTTGTATGCGCATATCCCACTAGCATATAACATTCTGGAAGATAAATTAAGCAAGTTTACGAAAGCTTCTCCGATTCAAATACAGAACGCGCCGAATCAAATTTATGATGCACTTAAATTCTTAGGGCAGTCGGAGGTTGGTATTGATTCACCTGAGAATATGCTGTCTCAAGCCATTCATCAATGGGATCTGTCAAAAGTACCTAGGTCTTCAAGTACGCATTGGACCTAGTCCATTGTGTACTCAAGATCGTCTACTCAATAATGGTATTTGCTGTTCTCAGGTTTTTTCAGAATCTGATTCGCAGCCTCTAAAGAGCGTGGATGATACGAAATCACTTGATTTTCTAGGTATTTTTTATCGAGGTGAGTGTATATCTCAGTTGTTGTAATTTGAGCGTGCCCGAGCATTTCCTGTACAGCTCTAAGATCGGCACCCGCTTCAATAAGATGCGTTGCAAAACTGTGGCGGAATGTGTGTGGACTGACGTTTTTACGAATGCCTGCTGCAATTACGCTACGCTTGAGCATGGTGAACGCCATTTGACGCGTCATTTTCCTTCCTTGCCTGCCGAGGAACATCGTGTCCTCATGACCTGGCAATGGGATGATTGCAGAACGATAATGTGAGAGGTAATCATCAATAGAATCACAAGCTTGTCGACCTATTGGAATAATTCTTTCTTTGTTCCCTTTTCCTATAACCTTGACTACGCCGTCTATTAAATCTACCCGCGACATTTGAAGATTTATGAGTTCACTCACACGCAGTCCACAACTGTAAAGCACTTCGAGCATTGCTTTATTTCTAACCCCTTCTCGGCGACTCATATCAACTGATGCGATGATGCGGTCAATCTCATTAACAGTGAGTACATCAGGAAGTTTTCTCTGCGGTCTTGGCCCTTCGATAAGTTCGATGGGATTCGTTTCAATCACGCCTTCAATACGTAAAAACTTGCAGAAACTTCTCACACCACTCAGTTTTCGAGCCTGACTATTTCTTGCGATTCCATTGTCGTAAAGATGTGCGAGGAAGTGTTCGACATTTGACAGGTTGATTTTCGCAGGATTGGTCACTCCGTCTGCCTTTTCAATAATTTTCGCAAATTGTTTAATGTCACGTATGTATGCCAAGATAGAATTCTCACTTAGTCCTCTTTCTAGAGCCAAGTAATCTTCATATCCCTTTATTGCGGACTTCCAGTCTGTGTGAATTGTTGCCATTATTGAATCCAATCTTGTTGTGAAATAATCAAAGCTTCTCCAACAGTAATTCGTTCTCCTAAGTAATAGGCAGTAACGAATGGTTCTGGAAAATCGTGAACTTTATTTATGCTTTCTCGCTCATTACGAGCTAACTGATAATCATCATAGGATCCTGTGGTGTACTTGATCCATCCTTCGTGCATTTCAGTATCTGACATGCCGTTGAAATTGTACTTATAGGTTATCCATGATGCAGTTAAGTCATTGTGTCCAGCCATCAGCTGTACGCTATATGACACCCCTTTGTCAGGAGTCAAGGCGTTATATGTGTTTGTATTGTTCACTTTTGTAGTGGAGCGATTGTCTGCGATGTGGTCGACATTTAACATCGCGACATCAGTCTCTAAATCAGATGTATCGTTGGCAATATCTTGTGAAAACCCTGAGTTTCCAAAAGCGTAATCAATTTCGCCTTTGATATTCATAGTCGCATTGTGCGAGCACCCTAACAATTTATAGGTCACAGTGATTGGTAAGGGTGACTTTGCATCAAACCAAATGAAATTCAAAATCCCATTCTCCATTTGAGAAAGGGAAAGTTCCGAGTCAATAATTTCAACGATACAGTTGTTTGGTGTTTTTTCGGTTATTTTAAGGAATCCGTCAAAACCTTCACCATCAATCACGAGGTCGATTCGCGTGACACCATCACCTTCATCTGTCAGATGTCGCACGCATGATACGCCAGAGGGTTGGCTCGTTGTTTGGTCCAAATTATTTCTGGCTGATAAATCGCGAATTGTTGTTTTGTCAAGATTCGCATCAATGCGTTGGCCATCTTTAATGTAAGACAGGGTAGGTGCAATGTCACCTTGCTCAAAATCTACATTCGAGGTAAACGCAAGCTCAACATTAATTTCATTCTCTTTCAAATTGTCCCAAAGTAAAGACACGGAGTTTGTGTGATATGAAACCTTGCTGCTTTGGTGACCCACCACTTGGGCATTAAGGCCTTCTGGGATATTAAATTCTAATTGTACGAGTCCGTTGATCTCTTCGGATTGTATTCTCACAGAATATGGCGTCTCAACGCCGTGGCAAATTGTTTTTGAAGCGCTGACCTCATGAATAAATCCAAGGTCGTTCGTAAGCCCACTCACAAGTGCCAGGCAGATTGAAATTAGTATTGTAGTAATTTTAAACGACATAGAAATATAAAGAAGGCTAAAGTCGTGGTTATAGGGTGTATGTCAAGAGATTGTTAATGTAATTTATGAACACTAGAAAGACGGAAAGTGTATAAAAAATCCTTTTGCAAAGAAAATCCCGCACTGACGTTTCAATGCGGGACCAACTTAACCAAATTATCACTTGATGTTTAGCGCAATGCTAAACTCACTTAAATTCAAATCAAAGGTAAGATTAATGCTTTACTATCAAAGGTTTATTTGAGTTTTTTATAAATTTTTGTTTTTTAATGAAATAAGTTCGACAAAGAATGTAATAGACAGACATTATGCGTATCTTTGCCGTCCAATTTTGAGAGATGAAAAAAGGAATCCACCCAGAAGGTTATCGTACTGTTGTTTTTAAAGATATGAGTAATGAGTTTGCTTTTCTGAGCCGCTCTACTGCAAATACAAAAGAAACCATTAAGTGGGAAGATGGCAATGATTACCCCCTAATCAAAGTGGAGGTGAGTTCAAAGTCACACCCTTTTTATACAGGTAAGGCACAATTTGTCGATACTGCTGGTAGAATAGATAAGTTTCGCCAGAAGTACGGGAAATTTAAGAAAGATACCAAGGAGCCTTCGGATTCAAAAGGTCCTGAGGAAACAACAGAGTCTTAGACTTCACCTCTTATCAAGCATTAAAAAGCCCGCCTGTTTAGGCGGGCTTTTTAATGCTTAAACAATTACAAATAAATTATTTGGCCAGGGAAGTGTGGCTAATTATTTGAAGCCCGTATCCGATGTCACCAGATTTCTTAGGTGAATCAGAAAGTAAATTAATGTTTCTGATTCCTAAGTCTCTGACTATTTGAGCACCTATGCCATAGTCTTTTGAGTCAAAGGGATGGAAAACCCCAGACTTTTTTTGTTTTTTACTGTATTCCGCATAAGCCAACAATTCTTCAGCAAACCCGCCTCCTTGATGAAGTTTGTTGAT
>JAPKBK010000148.1 GCA_028823435.1 Flavobacteriales bacterium | reverse complement strand
CGTGACGATCGTATTCCGATCTCCTGGACCGTGCCATCAATCCCATCTACCACAATTCTATCACCTACTTTAAATGGCTTGTCCACAAAAACCGTAATCCCTCCGAAGATGTTTGCAACGAAATCCTTTGCAGCCATTGCCATCGCAAGACCTCCTATTCCTACACCTGCAAGCAACGCTCCGACATCAAATCCAGCGTTATTCATCGCCGTTATGACACCCAAGATCCACACGACAGACCTGACAGTTTTTCTTAAAATAGGTCCAATCTGATTGATCATAGACGATTTCGAAAGCGCTGCAGACCTTGAAAGCAGACTCTCAATAATAGAATCCAATACCCTAGAAACAATCCATGTTAAATCTAAAACAAAGGCAATTTGAAATATCTGGCCTATTGTCTCGCCGCTTTCTTCAAAAACAAGATGTGAGTAAGCAAGCCAAAAACCCAACAAAACAAAGGCAAGGGAAATGGGTTCTTCTATTTGATCTGCAATCTTGTCATCAAGATCATTTACAGTAGAAGCAGTGTATTTTTTTACGACTTTTGAAAAAATAGCGTAAACGATACGAGCTACAATGACGCTGCCCACAATATATGCGAGTGCAATAAGCCAAGATGTAAGGGAATTCCCAAAATAAATAATTGAATCAAGTTTTTCCATTCCACGAAAGTCGGAAATCTATCCGATATCTTTGCGGTATGTTAAGAAAATATTTAACAAGTTTAAATACGGGCCCTTCTTTAAGAATTGGGGTCCTTGGCGGCGGACAGTTGGGGCGCATGATGATTCAATCTGCCATCGACCTAGATATGCGCGTGGAAGTGATGGACCCTTCTCATGAGGCACCTTGTAGAAGTTTAACCCACCGATTCATACAGGGTGATTTAAATGATGCAGATGCTGTGTATGACTTTGGGAAAGGTCTCGATGTCATTACAATCGAAATTGAACATGTGAGCGTCGAAGGATTGCGTCGATTAGAAGCTTCTGGAGTTCGTGTGATTCCTAGACCAAACCATATCGCACTTATACAAGACAAAGGGTTGCAGAAACAGTTTTTTGCCAAACACAAGATCCCTACTGCCGATTTTACGCTCATTGATGAGGGTGGAAATCTCACTGAAATGGGATTCCCTGTTGTCCAGAAGTTAAGAGTTGGAGGGTACGATGGCAAGGGGGTACAAATATTGAAAAGCGAATCGGACATCGATCAAAAAGGGTTTTCGGAAGCCAGTGTGCTTGAGAAAGCCGTCGATATAGACAAAGAGCTTGGGGTTATCATTGCCAGAAACTCATCTGGGGCTACAGCAATATATCCCATTGTTGAATCAATATTCGATCCGAACGCAAACCTTGTTTCCTCATTATTTGCGCCCGCACAAATTGACGATTCCCTCACCGAGAAGGCAAAAAATCTCGCACTAAATGTCGTCGAGGCGATGGACTTTGAAGGATTAATGGCGGTGGAGCTGTTCTTGAGTAAAGCAGGCGAGCTTTTTGTGAACGAAATTGCGCCGCGCACCCACAACAGCGGCCATCACACAATCGAATCGAATCGGACCTCCCAATTTGCGCAACATCTTAGGGTTGTTGCCGGTTTGCCTTTAGGTGATGTATCTAAATTACACAATGCCTCTGGAATGATCAATCTTTTGGGGTCCGCTGATGCCGCAGGGGCGCCGGTGTATGAAAGACTCCACGAGGCCATTGAAATGCCCGGTGTTCATCCACATCTTTACGGAAAATCACAAGTCAAACCCTTTCGCAAAATGGGGCACGTCACTGTGACGGGAAGTAATCATGAAGAGGTCCATGAAAAGGTGTTAAAACTTCTTGAAATTCTGTGCGTAACAGGGACGCAAGAAGGGTAACTTTCCTGAAAATAAGCAAGGCATGAATCACAATGGATTACCCAAGATAGCAGTTCTAGCAGGAGGTTATTCAGGAGAAGCGGCAATCTCAATCAAGAGTGCTTCTACCATCGTTCACAATATTGACCGGTCAAAATACACACCGTTTACAGTAAGAATAGACAGAGACCTGTGGTGGGTAGAATTAGAGGGGAATACCAGAGCTGACATTGATCGAGAATCCTTTACTTGGAAAGATTCAGAAGGTGTTCACAACACATTTGATGCAGTGTTCATTATGGTTCATGGAACCCCAGGTGAAGATGGAATACTCCAAAAATATTTTGAAACCCTTGAAATCCCCTTCAGTACGGGCGCCTCGGATTCTGTCTGCTTGACTTTCAATAAATTCAAAGCAAACAACACGCTTAGAGCAGAGGGAATATGTGTTGCTGATTCAATCGAAATTAAACGAGAAGAAGTTCTTTCCGAATCGCGCATGAGTGACATCGCGCAAATTGTAAAGATGCCCTGTTTTGTCAAACCAAACAAAGGCGGATCAAGCCTTGGCGTCACGCGTGTAGAAAACACAATGAATCTAAGAGCGGCCATCGAATTCGCATTTGACACAGGATGCCCCACTGTTGTAATAGAATCCCTTCTAGAGGGACGTGAATTCTCCGTAGGCGTCGTTCCTGATGAAAACGGGACCCCCATGGTTTTGCCTGTCACAGAAATAATTACTGAGAATGTATTTTTTGACTATGCCGCGAAGTATGAAGGCGGAAGTCAAGAAATCACTCCTGCAAAAATATCATCAGAATCATCAGCGATGATAAAAGAAACCGTCGTGAAAGCCACTGAAATTTTAAAGTGCAAATGGATGGTACGCGTTGACATCATACTGGTAAATGGAGAAAACCCCGCAGTGATAGAAGTTAATTCAGTGCCTGGATTTACAGATGAGAGCATTCTTCCACAACAATTAAGTTGTGCTGGAATAAAATTTCGAGATGTTATTTCTAGAATTCTGAATGGAATTTTAGATGAACACACAAAATAGTTGAGTACAATAAAAAAGGGCCACCTCGTTAGGTGGCCCTTCTTACTATTGAATGAAAACAAGTAAACTGTTAAAACCTAATTGCTTCTGGAATAATATACGTGTACTTCTCAATAAAGGTTGCATTTGGTTTTAATAAAATGCATCTTTAGGAGACAAACACCTGTAATTCAGTCTTTTACTCTGGATGGATTTTCTTTAATAAATGCCTTCCATCCACTCACACCTCGTTTCATTTCAGGAGAAGACAATTGATAATGATGACAAAGCGCCACGGCTATGCCATCAGTGGCATCTAGATTGTTCGGCATCGAACTTTGTGGAATCTTGAAAATCCGCTGAACCATTGCGCTTACCTGTTCTTTAGAAGCCGCACCAGAACCTGTGACAGATTTTTTTATTTTTCTTGGTGCATATTCCGCAATATGCAGGTCTCTGCTCAAAGCTGCTGCAAAAGCGACACCCTGTGCTCTTCCTAATTTCAACATAGACTGAACATTCTTCCCGAAGAATGGTGCCTCTACAGCCATTTCATCAGGTGCATGTGTGTCAATTAATTGCACACACCTGTCAAATATCTTTTTGAGTTTTAAAGCGTGATCTGGATACTTTGAGAGGTGTAACGCCCCCATTTCAATCATCTCCAATTCAGATTTCCCAGTCACTTTAATGATGCCATACCCCATAATTGTGGTTCCTGGATCTATCCCGAGTATAATTCTTTCAGACTTTTTCATTATTTAGACCAAATTACAACACACCTTCATCGTATTCTCGCATAATGCTATTCATAGTCATAATCTCAATCTTGATAACTCACGCGACAATCGTTGGGCATTGGCTGTATCATTTTAATCGGTTAAGTGTCACAGGGTCAAATCATATAAACGCAACAGCGGAAAAAGTCGAAATAGAACCGCTCACAATTGTTGTCGCTTGTAAAAATGAAGCACATCGACTGGAAGATTTTATAAAAGGCGTGGTACACCAAACAGTATCAGCAGTCGAAATCATTGTCGTAGACGACAACAGTACCGATGCGACATTACACCTCGCACGGCAATTGGCGCAACAGAGCCATGTAAAAATCACTGTGATCGCAAATAAAGGACGGGGGAAAAAGGCCGCCATTAGAACGGGCATTGACAATACACAAACGACATGGGTGATTACCACTGATGCCGATGTGCTGTGCCCAGAAAATTGGCTTGAATCTATGGGCCGTTCCATCGCAAGCCATGCAGATGGAAAGCTTGGTGCCATTGCTGGGCCGGTTCGGATCATGAATGGTGGCATCGAAAGCATAGACTTCGCAGCAATGATGGGATGGGCGGCGTCTACCTCATTAAAAGGGGAAACGGCAATGGCGAGTGCTGCAAATTTGGCTTTCCGCGTTGATTTATATCCCCGCAAGGAACAAATGCATCCTGAAATAGAATCCGGTGACGATGTTTTTGCTGTTCATGCAATCATTGAAAATGGACACAAGGTGTGTTGGTCACACGATTTCAACAGTTGCGTAGAAACACATCAAGCGGAAGGGTGGGTTCACTGGCTGAGGCAAAGGGTTCGTTGGGGGGCCAAGGCCAAATATTACAACCACAACGTTGCCTTTAGAACATCAATGTGGGTCGCGTTTGTTGCTTCGACTCAAATGTTCATTCTCCTATTGTTTGTGACACGATTCGCATCATTGACAGAGGTCTTGATGCTTTGGTGTGGCCGTGCATTGATCGATATTAACTTCACAAAGCGCGTCACCAACTGGTATAGAATAAGGACCAATGCAATTGATTGGCTCATCCTATCAATCATATACCCCTTACAAGTTCCTGCAGTGTTCATATTTGGTCTGATTAATAAGCCCAAATGGAAATGAA
>JAPKBK010000147.1 GCA_028823435.1 Flavobacteriales bacterium | reverse complement strand
TACACCCAATCCGGAAATAACGGCCTTACACGCACCCCCTACGATTGACATGTTTCGAAATTCTTCCCTGGCGTGAATGTTGGAGATATGCACTTCAATGACGGGTGCGGATATTGCGGATACCGCATCGCGAATGGCGACAGAGGTATGCGCATAACCACCAGGGTTGAAAACGATGCCATTAAACCTTGAGCCATAATCTTGAATGGCATCAATGAGGGCCCCTTCATCGTTTGATTGAACATCCGCGATTTCAATATCAGGGAAGCGCTTTCTGAGATCAGACACCAAGCCAACTAGGGTGGCATCGCCATAGATCTCAGGCTCTCGGGTGCCGAGGAGATTCAGATTGGGTCCGTTGAGTACGAGGATTTGGAAGCGTGACATTGAAAGGGACTATTGACTTTTTAAAGATAGAAATGCATGCACTGGCAAGTGGTCGGAAATATAGAACCCCTGCTTGATATACTCGTCTGCACAAATCCATGAGACTTCTGCGCCGTCCACCAGGATGTAATCTATTCTGGGACCTGCAAAGCCCACGGGGTCGAATCCGGTATACGTTCCGAAGCTTTTTCTGCATCTTGTTTTTGCAACATCGTAAGAATCTTTCAGGTTCGTCGAGAGCAGAAAGTCGATTTCTTCTGATTCAGGTTCAGCGTTAAAGTCTCCAAGGACGATGACGATGTCTGCCCCACCCTTCATGGCCCAGCTTCTGATTAATGATGCTGAAGCTTGTCGCGCTTCCTCCCCCACGTGAGACCAATGTGAATTAATCACGCGAATGATTTGGCCTGATTCTTTGTGATGAAGAGAAACAATTGACGCGATGCGAGGCATGGTCGCATCCCAACCTATGGAAGCCGTATCGGTCCACGATTCAGAGAGCCATCTGGTTTCTGTATGCAAAAGATCAAAATGCTTTGTCTGCCACAGGATAGGACACGCCTCTCCTTCCCCATTTCCGAAACGCGTTTCAGAATAAACACTCATCCAGGGCATTTTTGCTTGAAGGTCTTCTAACTGATTTGGCAAAGCCTCCTGAAGACCCACAATATCAAAGAACGCAATGGCTTTTGTGACTTCCTCTTTCCGATTGTCCCAAAGCAATGGATCTGCGGGGTTGTCATACCTAATATTGAACGTAATGAGTGAAAGCTCAAGAGATGTTTGGGCTGACAGCGCAGCAGAAAACATCGAAAAGAACACAAGGCAAAGAAAGAAAAGTGTAGTTCTGATGTTCATCTTACAAATGTACCTGCAATTTAGGTGTACAGAGGTGCAAAACGGGCTTTACCTTTGCCGCGCTATGGGAAAACAAAAAATGTATCGAAAAGGTGAAGTTATTCAAGTAACAATCACTGATTCAGCTTTCGGAGGAAAAGGAATTGCGCGAATTAAAACTGAGATCGGAGATTTCACGGTTTTCGTTCAAAACACCTTTCCCGGACAACAAGTTAATGCTCAGGTAATTAAGTGCAAGAACAGGTATGCTGAATGTCGTTTAAAAGACATCATCGCCCCTTCTCCTGATGAGGTTCAGACACCCTACCAAACAATCCCAGGGGCACCATATGCGTCATTTCCGATAGAGATTCAGCACAAATACAAGGAGGAAACCGCCATAAATTTATTTGAAAGAATCGGTGGAATAGCAAATGCGAGAGAGATTTATCAAGGGATTGTGAGCTCACCAAGCGTGTGGCATTACAGAAACAAGATGGAATATAGTTTTTCCGAAATCCGTCACGATTTGGAGAGCGGAGAGAAAGTCGACGATTTCGGCTTGGGATTTAAGCACCGAGGAACGTGGTGGGCTGTTGAGAATTTAGATCGAGATTCCGGATTGTTCGACAAACAAATTGAGGATGACATTTATAAAGTCCGCAAGTGGTGCGAGAATACAGGGCTTCCAGCTTGGCACCCACCCCAACGAAAGGGATTCTTTCGGTTTTTTGTGATCAGACGCAGTGAGGCAAACAATAAAATCCTCATCAATTTGGTGACGACTTCTGGAGGAGAAGGGAAATTTATTGAGTCGGAATTCACGGAATTCATTCTGGGCCTTTGGGGAGATCGAGTGGCAGGAATTCTGCACACAATCAACGATGACATCGGGGAAAGAGTCGAAGCAAGAGAAGGTAGTAGCGCATTGATCTTCGGACAAGACCGCATTACAGAGGTGCTTCATGGACTTCAATTTGACATTAGTTTAAGTAGCTTTTTTCAAACGAACCCTCTAAGCGCGGAGAGACTCTACAGTGAAGTCATCTCAATGGCCATAGAAAAAGGAATGGGAGGAAAAGACGATGTGGTTCTTGATTTATTTTGTGGAACAGGCACCATATCTCAATTGCTCGCACAACACCATGATGGCCAAATCATCGGCGTAGATATTGTCGAAACTGCGATTGAAGACGCCAGAATCTCTGCGGAGCGGAATGGCTCAAAAAACACCACCTTTTTTGCCGCCGATGTGGGCAAATTCCTACTTGAATATCCAAAATACAAAGGATGCATAAGGACACTCGTCATGGATCCACCGCGGGCGGGGATTTCTCCTAAAACACTCAGGAAGGTCATCAGACTGCAAGCCGACAGAATGGTTTACGTGTCTTGCAATCCAGCAACACAAGCCCGAGATATGGCTACCTTGGCAGAAAACGGATATAAACTCGTTCAATTTAAGCTCGTCGATCAATTCCCCCATACCGCTCACGTAGAATCTGTGGCATTGTTTGAACGCATCCCGGGATTTATCCCCATCATAGATATGAAATAATGAGATTATGAAGAATAACAAGATTCTTGATTCAGACCAAATAGAACGAAAGTTCCAACGTATGGCCAGACAACTGCTCGAAGCGCACCACTCAGAGTCGGAGATTATACTGATGGGAATCGAAGGCCAGGGTCAAGAAGTGGCGTTACGTCTTCACACCATCCTTGCCAAAATAGGGGAACTGAAAATCCACATTAAAAACATCAAGCTCGACAAAGAAAATCCACTTTCTCAAGAAATCATCTGCAATGCGTCTAAAGCGGACATCCAATCAAAAGTTGTGGTCATCGTGGACGATGTTTTGAATTCTGGGAAAACATTAATTTATGCTGTGAAACACATTCTAGACTCAGGACCGAAAGGTGTGTATACGACTGTGTTAGTGGACAGAATACATCGCTCGTTCCCTGTAAGGGCAGACTATTGCGGGCTCTCTCTCTCAACTCACCTGAATGAACATATCTCCGTCAAGTTGAGTAAAGAGAAATCGACATCTGATGCTGTTTTTCTCGAACTTTAACCGTCGTAAGAGAAACCTAGAGCGCTTCTCGTAAGCGCCATCCGATAGAACTCAGTCTGTTTGCCAGCTCATCATCCGTGTATTCTATCTCTGCCCACTTCACATCTGCATTGCCATAACAACTTGCCCTCACTAGGAGGTGTCGTCCGATCACACGTTCAAGATCTTTCGGCTTCACCTTTGAGAGAAGAGGTCGATTCGCAACGTTGTCTTTCAATCGATTCGCGAGTTCTGTCACGGGCACTGAAAGATGAACAACCACGCCGTGCTTTCTCATCCAAGCCATCGCGCCATCCGCACAAGGCGTTCCACCACCTGTGGCGATGACTGATTCAGGTTCTTCTACAATTGTTCTCAGGAGTTCTGATTCTTCAATTCGAAAAGCCTCGATACCAAACTCAGCGACATACTCACTTATTGAGCATCCCAAGTTTTCCTCGATGCGAGAATCCATATCTATAAATGGCCTGGACATCTGCGCTGAGAGACGTTTGCCAAGTGTAGATTTCCCACTTCCCATAAATCCTACCAAAATCAAATGCATCAATCAAATATGTTTAAACAATTCACACAAGTGTACTACAGATTATTGAGAACAAATACAAGTTGCATCATTTAACATTAACGTTTAACATTTGAAAACCTTCTAAAGTTCCTGTGATTTTATCACCTGATTTGACTGGTCCTACTCCAGAAGGGGTTCCTGTAAATATCAAATCCCCTGTTTTAAGTGTCATAAATTGGGAGACATACGAGATGAGGTCATCGACTTTGAAAATCATATCCGATGTTGACCCTACTTGCACTTTGGTTCCGTTGAGGCTTAAATCGAAATTTAAGTCCTGAATACTTTTACCCAAACGGTCCAATGAAATAAATTCTTCGGACACAACCGCAGAACCATCAAACGATTTGGCTTTTTCCCAAGGATGCCCCGCAGCTTTAAGTTTGCTTTGAACATCTCGCGCAGTGAAGTCAATACCGAGACCTACCTCAGCGTAATAGCGTGATGCATATTTTGTTTGAATCGCCTTACCCAGTTTAAGAATCTTTACAACCAGTTCCACTTCGTAATGAACCTCATGTGTCCAATCGGGGATATAGAACGCATGGCGTTTGTGCAAAACTGAACTGTCTGGCTTAAGGAAAAACATCGGTTCAGAAGGAACAGTGTTGCCTAATTCTGTGGCGTGGTCGAGGTAATTACGTCCTATACAAATTATCTTCATGGTGCTACAAAGAACGTCACGATTACCCTTCTGTCCTTCGCCCCTCGTGATTCTGCTCTTTCTTCACCGAAAAAATTCATGACGACCCGATCTGAATTCACGCCACTATCTAAGATGTAGTTTCTCACAGTCGTTGCCCGAGCCCTAGAAAGGTTAAGGTTTACGACCCGATCTCCTGACATATCGGCATGCCCTGTACACATTAATCGCAGCTGAGGATATCTCACCATAAGCCCCACCAATTCATTGATTTGAAGTTGGGCATTTA